>JAJDEI010000160.1 GCA_029259845.1 Planctomycetaceae bacterium
CGACAGGCTGTCCGCCGCGGGCGGCTCGTTCCTGCCGCGCAATTTTAAGGGGAACGTTCGCGCAACGAACAACCCCGCGGCATTCCCTCCGGCCCCGCCGTCACCGCCAGGCGATGCCCCGCTGCGAGCCGATCGCCTCAAAATAGCCGATGAACATCATCCGAAAGAACACGCCCGGCGGAATCGACGGCCGATCTCCCTCGGCATAGGTACTGTCCCAAAACGCTTAAGCGAGTTCGTATTGTAGGTACTGCCGGAGGAAGGCCAGCGTGAGCATGCCTCCGAAGTTCTTCGCGGTTTTCTCGTACCGCGAGAAAATGCGGCGGCTTTCTTTGAGCCAGCCGATGAGCCGCTCAACGACGTTGCGGCTCCGGTACATCTCTTTGCCAAACTCGACGGGCCGAGCTTCACGGTCTTCATTCTCCTTCGAGGGAATCACCGCAGTGATTCCCAGATCGAGGAGGTACTCATCGATCCAATCGGCTCGGTATCCCTTGTCCCCACCCAGGGCGAACGGCCAGGCAATCCGTTCGCCGTCCTCGTCGAGCAGAGATTGGTCCGCCGCGATGAACACATCGTCCAATACGGCCGATTCGTGCGTTTGCCCGGCGGTCAGATGGAAGGACCGGGGAAGACCATTGCCGTCGCACAGAATGTGGATTTTCGTGGCCCCTGTCACGTCACACGGACCCCCGCGAGAACGGCCTAACGCGTGGTCGCCAGGCTCCTGCGGGTCGTTTGTTTCCACCGCCTGCGGCGCATCGCGCCGCCCTCACCGTCGTGCCGTCGATGCACCACAACTGATCGTCGATCGCCCCCGCTGCCACAAAGGCCGCTTGCAGGCGATGCAGAATCTCGGCGAGCGTGCCGTCTGCGTTCCATTTGTCGAACATCCGCCAGCACGTTTTGCACGCGCCGAACTCCTCGGGCACGTCTCACCACGGAGATCCGGCGCGTAGCACCCACAGCACTCCGTCGAGCACTGTCCGCGCGTCGCGGCGCGGCCGGCCCGTCGCCGCCGGTTCGGGGAAAACATCGGCGATCAATTCCCATTCGTCATCCGTTAACAACAAGCGAGCCATTGACATGCCCTCCCTGGCAGGAAAACGTTTCCGCCAAGCATCGTCGATGACTCAGGAAACTCAAATACCAGTTTTGGGACAGAACCTAGTGTTTCCCTTGTTAAGAACAGTTCATAAGCGCATGCTGTTCACAACCCGATCCAGCCTGGGCTCAACGTGAGTTCTCGGGTCCACGGCATTCTCGATGTCGCCCGACGTGTCGTCGCGAAACCGGCTCGTGAACGCAACGCGGCACCAGGCTCGCTGTAAGAGTATTGAGGTCGTCGGCGAGCTGTCGGGGCAGATCTTTCGTATCCTCGCCCATGAGGACACAGCGATGTCGAATTCATCCGATCGCCGGGAGGCAGCCCGACCATGGACAATCGCGAGATGCTGCCCACGCCGTTGTTTCTGACGATGGCAGCGGCGGAGGATGCTTCGGGCTCGGAGCGTGGCGTCGCCATCTGGTCGGCTTATCAAACGTTTTCACGCTGGTCGCTCGCCGTCGCCACGTCGCTCTACCTCTGGTACGGTGAGCCGGTCCGCAAGATCAACATCGACCTCTTCGGCTGGATGAACGATGCGCGGCTGATCCGCCATCACCGGACGGTCGATGCGATCTGCCCGCAGGCGAAGTTAGAGCGGGCGAGCATCGGGAGGGCTTTCGTGGACGCCTGGCGGCGGGCGCGGGCGCTTGAGGGGATAAATCGCCCCGTCATCGACGAGCTGCAGGAACACGGCCGAATCATCCGGCACGTGGACTCGGCCTCGAGCCGGTCGGCGTACTTCTTCTCGCTGCGGCAGCGTCTGTTCGAGACGTTCGCCGAGTTCTCCTCGGCCCACCCCGCTTTCGGCAGTCTCCGCGGTGAGGTCGTCCAGTTCACGGGCGCGTCTCCCCGCAGAATTGGGGCGGCTGCGCCGGAAGACGATTGCCACCCGCAGGCTTGGCTCGCCGCAGACGGAGACGTCGTTCCGCTGCCATTCGTCCAAGTTGAAACCGGCGCGTCTCCGCAGATGGTCCCGCTCGACGAGGTTGCTCTCTCGCAGCGGATGGTCGAATCGATCCGGTAATCCGAACACCTCCACGCCCTGCACTCGCGGTACGAGCGGGAGCGGAACGGCGAGTTCGACTTTGGGGATGAGCGGCCGATTCGTGCGACGACGGAGACGTCCGCGTGGATCGAGGAGACGCTCGGCGAGGAGCCGCTGTCGATGCTTGTGTTCCGCCATGTTGAGGCGCGGTCGCTGGGAAGCGTCATCGCCCGGTTTTACGAGGGCCGCGGGGATCCGGTTGCGCACCTCTCGTTCCGTCACTCGCCGGTGGCGTCAAAGGGACTGGCGTTCCTGCGCTGGCTGTGGAGGACGGTCCGTTTCCCGGAAGTCCAGCCGCAGTCGTCGAGACGGGCCAAGGTGCTGGACGGGCTGCATTCGACCATCGAGTCGGCGGAACGGACGTTCGTCGTCGACCTGGACGACTTCGACATGCTCTGTGACACGACGCTGTGGCGGGACGATCGGCTGTTGCCGATTCTCCAAAACGAGCTGTTACCAATGGTGAACCTGCGGATCCTGGCGGTCTCGCCACCGATCGGTGCGCGGCAGTTTGCAGCGCTTTCCTCTTTGAGTCTGCGGCGGACGTACTGCCCGGACGAGGTGACGTGCTCGCTGCCCGCCGACCGCGGCGAGTTTCTGTTGGCGACGCAACTCGACGAACTGCCGGCGAAATCGCGTTCGATTCTGGAAGTCGCCGCCGCGAAGCCCGGCTTGGACCTTCACGAGCTGGCGGCCGTGACGTCTTTATTCACTCTCGAGGTCTCCTTCGAGATTCAGAGGCTGCAGGCGTTCTGGAGTCATCCGGCGGGCCTGCGTGACGTCGACGGGGCCCCGCCACGGATCCAGCTGTCCAGTCCGGATGCCATGCGGTCCGCGCTGCGGATATCGGACAGACGGCTGGAGGAGCTCCGCCAGCGCGCCGAGCAGGATCTCGAACGCCGGCGCGCAATGCTGGAACGATGGACGAACATGTCAAACCGCGAGAGGCCGTACCGGCATGACTCAGGATTCGCCCATGTTCGACGCCGACGCGGTCAAAAACACGCTGCAGACGTGGCCGCATCCGCTGCCCGGCATCCTGCTCCGCTACTGGAAGAGCCGCGAGCCGGACGACGACGGCAACCCGAGCCAACCGCCGTCCAACTACGCCATTGTCGATCTCGCCGGGAACGTCCTCCGGTTCCTCGCGACGGTGCAGCTCTCGCACCATTTGCAGTGGAGGCATGTCAAGCAGAATCGGCAGCAGGTCGACGCGGACCGGAACCGGCTGATCTTGACAACGGTCAGCACCGGCAGTGACGGCAACTGGCTGAAGCTGCTCATCGAGATCGACACGTCGATGAGCCGGGCCGACGAGCACGGCGAGCTGATCCATTCGTTTCCGGTCAGGTCGCTGCTACGCGGCCACCGGACCGTCTGCTGTCCGCGGGACGAGAAACTTCCGACGATCTGTAGCGCGCCGCGGTTTTCGCGGCAGGACGAGGCCGTCGGATTGACGCGGTATCAGGTCCTGGGAGTCCTCAACGAGTACCGCAACAAGATCATTCATGGTGCGGAACCGAATGAGGAGGATCGGTTCCGAGCTGCGGCGATTCTGGAGCGATTGCTGGTCTCCCTCAGTGACCTGTCGCAGCTGCGGGTGGCGGTCGTCGACTCGCACGGACGTTGCCTTCTTTGCCAGGGACTCGTGCTCGACGCCTTTCCCGAGGAGCGGGGGATCGGGACCGGCGAGGAGCAGGCATACCGCCCCTTCCTGCTCGGCTCCGATGGCGTTCCTCGAACGTCGCTGTGGCCGTTCTTGCTCTACGTCGACGAGGAGGTGGCACCGCAGATGCGGTTGAACGAGTTCTGTTTCTTCTCCCAGGCGGAGGCGCAGGCTGTCCACTACTCACTGTTCCTCCGCACGGGGCGAGTTTCGTCGCGGGAACTGGGTGAGATCGGCGATCTCTCCTATCGGGACTACGCGGAGCTGATGTCGTGGGTCTCGCAGCACGCGTCGCCGGAGGGCTCGCTTCCGGACACGTTCGACGACAACGCGTTCACGGAACAGCTCTGCTCGTCGTTTGTGGGCCGCCGGAACGAATTCGACCGACTGCAGACGTGGATCCGCAACACGGGCAGCGGATTCGGCGCCGTGACGGGGGGGGCCGGAAGCGGGAAGTCCGCTCTTCTGGCTCAGCTCCGCGCGATCGTGCGGTTGGGAAAAGCCGCGACGACCGGGGCAGGGACGGCGGGAATGGCGCGGTTCGCTTGGCACTTCTGCGCCCGGCGGGAGGGGCGGGACGACATTTTGCGGATCTTGCGCAGCCTCTGCCGCCAGATCGTCGACGGCGTTCCGGAGGTCTTTCCGGATCCGCAGCCGCTTCCCGAAACGCTGGGGGAGCTGAAGGCGCGGCTGGAGGGGCTGATCCACCGTGTGGCAGAGTTCTCGCAGACGACCGATCGGCCGATCAAGCTCGTGATCGTGGTTGACGCGCTGGACGAGGCGAGCGCATTTCGCGGAGGCAGCGACGTGGTTCTTGCCGCCCTTCCTGAGTCTCTGCCGCCCGGCGTACTCGTGCTGTGCAGCTATCGAGTGGAGGAAGACGGTACGCCGACTGTGGAGATCGGCGAGCGCAAGCTGCAGTTGGAGCCGGTCCTCTCCGAGCCGCTGCGGCCGCTCGATCTGGGAGCGGTTCGCGAACTGCTGCAAAAGACGTTCGCCGGCTCCGACCGGGAGTTCCACGAAGAACACGCCGAGGCGATTCACCGTGCCTCAGGCGGGGACCCGCTGTATCTGTTCTTCCTTGCCCAGAGCCTGCGGACCGGCGAGGTAAACCTGGACGAGTTGGACGCCGTCCCTAGGGGCATCGGGGCATTCTTCCGCCACGAGCTGTGGAATTGCCTGCCAGTCGACAACGACTACGCGGCGTACCGATTGCTGCTGTTGTTGGGTTGCGCGCGGGCGTCGTGGACCGACCGGCAGGTCGCCACGTATCTGGGACTCTCCCACAGCGATGTGGTTTTCGCCCGCGCCGGCCTCGGACGGTTCCTCAAGTATGGTCGGGACGACCTCGGCGAGACCACGTTCGAACTGTTTCACGAACGCCTGCGGGAGTACGTGCAGAGCGAGTTCAGCGTGGAGGAGTTGCTGCGTCAGCACCGGGACCTCATCGAGCATTTCTCGCCACCGGGGTTCGAGGACGCCGCCGACTCGCCGGGGTGGCATCACCTGAGTTTTCACCGCTTCGAGCACGGTCGCCTCTCCGGCGACTTCGGGCTGCTGTTCGCGGCGGCAGACAGCGGGTTCGTGGATCGAAAGTTCGCGACCCTCGCCGATCCGTCGTCGGTAGCCGAGGACTACTCGCTGGTGTTGCGGGCTTGCTTGCTGGCAGGGGAACTCGAACGGGCATTTCGGACCGCGCTCGATCGCTCGGTGATCTCTTCGGAGGTCCGCTGGCTGAAAGAGCGAGGCCTGCCACGGCTGCTCGCCCGCGTTGCGCCCGCGGTCGGCCCGTCGCAGCTGCGCACCCTCGCTGGAGCGTGCGATCTCATCAAGGATGACTCGGACCGGCTCGAAGCACAATTGGAGATTGCCGAGGGGTGCCTCGGGCAGGTGCCGGACGCCGCGGTCGAGGCGATGGTCAACAACGTCCTGGTGGCAATCGTCAACCTGCCGCCGTCGACGGCGGTGGTGGGGATCCTGGCCCAAGCGGTCCCGCTGGTCTGGTCTCACTTCCCGGAGTCGCGTCCGAAGTTGCTGTCCGCGCTGACTGTTTGGGAGAAGTCGCTGCGGGACGTGGCCAAGGCGCTCAAGGGTTCCGTGCTCGATTGGATCGACCAGGACTTCGTCGAGCAGGCGGTGCCGGTCTTTTTGGGCGGGGCGGAGAAGGCAAGCGAGTTGAGCGGAACAAAGGAAACGGTGGACGTCGACCCCTCGCTCGGGCAGGTGCTGGACATCGAGGACCGTTACTCCACGGTCGACAGGGGGCGCGTGATGCGGGACGCCGTGCCACAGACGCTCTCCGCGTTCCTGGAGCCGTTCGTCTGGTGCGACTGGAGTCGGCTCGACGCGGGCGTGCTCGACGCCTTCGAGCGGACGGCGCGGGAGCGAGACGTTCCTGCTCCCGACCTGCACGCGGTCCGCGCACGTCTGGCAGCCAGGAGAGGGGACTGGGACGGGGTGACCCGGGTCTTTCGAGAGGCCATCGCGGACGTCAACCGGTGGTCGTCGACGGGCGTCCTGGGGCGGCTGGGGCTCGTCGTCCGCGAGATCGACGTGCCCGGGACTCCCTGCCACGGCGCGGCGGAGGACGAACGCCTCTCGTTCCTCGTGGCCGACGAACTGTTCTCAGAGGCCCGCAAGCAGATTCCGCGCGAAGCCTTCCAGACCGACCGTCGCGGCAAACGCGCGACCGAGGTCGTCCTTACGTTCGACTTCGCCGACACCGACACGCCGGCGGGGATTACCGCTACGAGTGCCGCCGGACACTTGGCGATGGGCGCGGCGGATCAGGCGCGACACGAGTTCGAAGCGGCCGTCGAGGAGCTCCACAAGGCCCAGTTGCCAAGCTGGAAAGGGGATCTGGAGATTCTCGTGCATGCCGCACTGCGGTTTCCCGATGATCGGGAGAAGCTTGCCCGCCTGTTCGACCTGATCCGTGTGATCGAGACAACGGTCAGCGGTTTGCTCGAAATGTCCCAGAAGTACGTCGTGTCCGTGGTGGTGGAAGCGATGAAGGCCGTCCTCCGGAAGCTCGACAATCATCACATGGAGATCGCGCTTCGCCGCCTGCGCGACATGGTTGACGTGTTCTCGTCCAACGAGGCCCGTTCCCGTCTGCTGCTCTGGCTGGGAGAAGCCTCGTGGCAGCGCGGGCATCGCAGTGAAGCGGTCGATTGCCTCGCGGATGCGTGTCGTGGCCTCGCGTTCCAGGATCGGACGGCTTACGGCGCCGAGGGGTTTCGGGCGGCGGCGGAGTTGGCTCCCTTCGTGGGACCTGAGACGCAGCACGCGCTTGCGGAGACCATCGTCCGGCTGGCGCGGACCGGCGTGGCCTACGGGGAGAACCTCTCCCTGCTGTTGCCGCTGTTCGACGTGCTCCGCGAACTCGACGAGGAGTCGGCGCGGCGGCTGTTCGACGAGGCACGGGAGCTCGTCCGGCAGACCAGCGCGGAGCAGCTTCCCGGTTCCGTGGTCGAGCGAATGTTCGAAGCCGCGGCACGGTTCGGTCCGGAGCTTCCGCGGGAACTGCTCCAGCATTGGTACGACCGCTACGCCGCCGCCGATCACCGGGAACGACGGTTCTGGCTGCTGACACTCGTTCCGCTGGCGATCGCCCGGGATCCAAGGGGTATCGGTGAGCGGCTTCGGGCGGACGTCATCGAGATCAAAGATCTGGCGGACCGGAACGATCGCTGTTGCCGGTACGCGGAGGCCTGGCTGAGGGCCGTGCCGGGTGATCCCGGACCTGTTCACTCGCTGCTGGCCACGGCGCGGCCCAAGGAGGGAGATCTCGAAGCGATGCGGCGGCGGAAGCTCGAGGAGCTCTCCCAGCAGACGGGAATCTTCGTGGAACAGGTCGGGCAGTTCTTCGAGAAGGCCGGCCGGAAGGCCAACTTCTGGGATCCTCTCGAGGGCTTGCAGGGCTCGATCGAATCGGCGGCGATCAACGTCATCGTCTCCCGCATGCTGGGGAACCGGGTCGATTTCTCTCGGGACTACTTCGAGGCCCTGGCGCGGACGGCCCGCGTCGCGGCGTGCGCCGGAGACGGCGGCCAGACGGCGGAGTTGCTGCGGCGTCTGGTCGCGGAGACGGGCGACCGTCCCGGCGGGGAGTGGTTCGAAGAACTGGCCGAGACGGCCGCCATTGTGGCGCCCAGCGCGCGACCGGTGTCCGAAGCCCTGGTCGAGCTGCTCGAAGTCGGTGTGATCGACATGGATCAGCCGGACTGGGTCGTGAACGGCGCACGGGTCGCCCGGGCGATGGTCGCGGTCGGCCGCCACAGCGACGCCCGGCAGCTGATTGAGGACCGCGTCCGGATGGCGGAGCAGTCCGCCGCCGCCTTCCCGCACTCGGCCGTCTCCGATCTGATCGCCGTCCTGCAGCAGATGGGACCGGACTGGAACTCCCGCGTCGATCGCCTGTTCGCGGCGATCACGCGCTGGGACGAGCAGGCGATCGCCAAGCCGGGACCCTCAGCCGCCGGGGCCATCCGGTTCGACGTTGACCGCGCGCTGTTGCTGACGCGGCGCAGTGACGAGTCGTCCCGCGTCGCGACCTACCTGGCCCTCGCCCGAACGCTCGCGGAGTGTCCTCCCGGGTGGACCGACTACGCCGCCTACCGGCTCGTCGAGTCCGCCGCCGACCTGCCGAACGACCTGCTGCTGGCGCTAATGACGAGCCTATGCGTGCACCTGTCGAACAATCCCGCGACTGCCCCAGTGCCCCGCGACCGGCTCTCGGCTCTGGTGATGGGCGAGGAGGGCAACGGACTTTTCTCCGGGACCGCCACGACCATCAGCGAGACAAACTGATGCCCGTCTTCGATTTTCTGGAAGACCTCGACAACGTGAAACGGGCCGTGGAGCGGACACGGGCCGACGATTCCGCAGCGGCGACACAAGCACAGGGAACAACAAATCCCCTGTGGGAGGCCCGCCCACCCGCTCCCAGGTTGGACGCGGTCGCTGAGCTCTGCAGCCGCGTGACCTTCCGCTGGCTCCTGACCGGGCTCTACTACCGGCGGCGGAGGGAGTTTATCCAGGCCGAGTTCTGTTTCGACGAGCTGATGCGGCAGGTGCCCGAGTTTAGGGACGATCTCAACGCCGTGTACCATTTAGGCGACACGCTCAAAGAACTCGGCAAGCCGGCCGAGGACGCCTCGGGCGAGGACGGACCGCTGATGTTATGCAAACCCGCACTGGGAGCGTCGTTGTATGGCCGCTTGTTGCGGCTGGAACTAACGATGCCGTAGTGGCTCGCGATCGAATCCTCCTTGGACGAGCTGGCTCCAGGGGTCTACGAGCGGCGTCTGGCCGAAGAGGGAATTCTGGATCCGGGCAGCCTTGCTGTCCCTGAGATTACCGCGGAGACGCGGGAGTTGCGCGACCAGGCGGTCCGGTTCTACGAACTGGCGGTCCGGCGCGGCACCAACCACGCCACCACGGTCGTCCGTCTTGCGGAGGAACATGGCTCGACGTGGGTGGCGGCTTCATTGACCGGTTTCCAGGAACACGCGTTTCGGGAGGAGCTCAGCCGGGTTGGCGTTTCGGTGCTGGAGGCCACTCCCAACCTCGAGGTGCGAAGGCGGGAACCGGGCAACCTGTTTCAGATTCGCTACAACCGTCCGATCGATGCCGCCGCCGCCGGCGGCAATGACGGGGTGCAGGGGCAACTGGAAGCGCTGCTCCAACAGATCCTGGGGCTTCAACAGGAAGAGACGTTGCCCGAGCCGGCTGTTTTCGACGACGAAGTCCGGGCCGAAGTCGACCGGCGGCTGGAGGAGGTTCAACAGTTGCCGGAAATCCGAACGACCGACAGCGTCCGCCGCGGAATCCAGCTCCTCCACCAGGCGGAGCGGCTCTGTCGGGCCCCCGACACGCCCCACGTGTAACCAGGCCCATGTGGGAATAGAACTGAGCAACGCGTGGCTGATGCTGGACCAAGTCAATCTGGCGGCCGACGCCATCGGGGACACGATTCGAGAGGGCGACGAGTTCGCCAACGTCGCCCACCTCATCGCGGCCATTGACGGGTATGCGAGGGCAAATCGGGAGCAACGGGCGCGGGAACTCTTGGAGCTGATGCCCGTCTGGCTGGAGCAGGTGGCCGAACCGCGGGAACGCCTCCAATCGGAATCAACGTTCGTGAGGCTTCAGGAGAACGTCCTGGGAGTGGAAGCCTCCGTGGCGGCCAACGAACGGCTGGGCGCAGTTGCACGGGTGGGATGCCCCCAATTGCTGTACCAGGGGTTATGAGAGTTCGGGTTGGGGAATCAAGGTGTTGTTTTCCAGGGGATTGTGTTGGCGATCCTCGAGCCGGTCACTCACTCTGTATTCCTGGACGACTGCGGCGGTGCTTCGGCTGACACTGCCAATCACTGATTGGCATCTCTCCATTCCGCTACCCTCAGAAGCTATCGAAAAAACCAGAAACTATTGAGAAAACCTCATTTCGCGATTTGTACGTCGGGGCGGGATGCCTGGAAGGCTTGCAGATCGGCAGCGTGGTATTTGGCGTCCACGAGCAAGAGTAGTTCAAGTTGCTCAAGTGATGTCAGCGGCTGCAGTCCATGCTCTCCCAGGTCGGACGCAGAAATGTTGACTTCCCTCAATTGCGGGCACTTGGCGATCTCGATCACGTCCTTATCGGTGACCTGAATGAATCCGGCTCCCAACTCGTTGAGGCTTTTCAGCCGGGACAGCCCGGCCAGGTGTTCTCGGCGGACTTGGCTGAAATTAAGCTGCAACGCCTCCAAATGCGGCAATTCGGCCAGGGGCGTGATGTCAGTGACGGGAGTATTACCGAGATCCAGTCTCCGAAGGCTTTTCCATTTGGAGAGATCACTCAAGCCCTCACTGGTGACTCCGGAATCATGAAGGATCAGCGTCCGGAGGTCGTCCATCTCAGGAAGCCGGGCGAGATTCTCATTGGCAATCTTCTTTCCCGTCAATGTCACTCCCACGATGACCGGGTAGTCCATGAACGAATGAAACTCCTCGCCGGCTAGCATCTGCAACCACGTCGGGACCTGATGTTCGAATTCACATTCCCCCCCCGCCCGGCCAACCTCGACACGTTGACGTTCTGTCCGTTGCGCCGCCAGCAACGACATCGCTTCCAGTCCCAGGAAACCGGCCAGCAGCACACACAACAGGCCGACGCCAAGTTTTCTTCCATGGCGAACGGGCGGGCGGGTGCTCAACGAATCAGGAACCTGCGTCTCAGCCGTTGACATGAGTGACACCTTTTTCTCGGGTGAATCAATGGGAGCCGGAATCAAGGGACTTCGTCATACAGAACCACCTCCGGCACAACAGTCAATACTTCCAGCAATTCGCGCTGTGATTCATCCGCGTCTTTTTCGCCCAGTACGCCGTAGTGCACGCAGAGCACTCTCTGTTTTAAGAGTCCGTTGAAATAGTACACCTCATACAGCTCTTCGCCGGCGGCGACTTTGATTCGGCTCGACAAGTCCGGCTCCCGTCCGCCAAGGATCCGTTGCACGGTTTCACGGGTCGCGTGGTCCCCTTGCGATTCGGCTTTGGCGAGTTCATCCGACAGTTGCGATTTCGCCCAATAAGCTCGCCCCGTGGCAGCCGCTTCGACAGCGAGAACCACCAACAGGATTCCGATGACGATCCGCCCCACAAAAGATGACTTGGGCTTTTGTTGCGTCGTCGGCGTCGACTCTGCCGAGGGGCCGCCCGCCGATGAGTTCTCTGTCGATGGCGCGTCGCTCATGAGTCAAGTCGTCCTCAGTGATCAAGAGATGGGGTCGCCAACAAGCTTGCAGATGGAGTCCACAGTTTTCGAAGAAAGGTATCTGTTCGATGTGGGATCGGCGTTGGCCGGGCCTGCATCGTTCTACGGTCGCAGATTGCCGGCCGGCGCGAAGACGATCTCCCACTTGGAAACTTGCTGCGGGACTTCGTCCCAGCAAAGTGTAGCGTTTTCGATTGATTGCAAGCGAGCGGGGCCGCTTGGCAAAACGGGCCTCCTGTTCCCAGTCCCGTCACACAACGCAAAACATCCGAACCAGACGATGAGTGTGCGGCGAGACATGACGCGAGCTTCATACATCGAATATGTTTGTCGCGGACTCCCTTTGAATTCGGACAAGACACGGACTCACCTGCTCTCAGGCGACGCCAACTCCTCTTGCAGGCGATGAAGGGGAGTCACACATCGAGCTTCGCGGCGTGTCCAAGCTGAGTTGACGGATCGCCAAAAGAGCCGTCTCGCGGAGCGAGACGAGCGGTCAGTTGAGAGAGAGAAGGTCCGCCGTCTCTCCATCCCTTCATCACGCAGAGCGTGACGACGACGTTCTTCAACCGTCAAATCAGGATGGAAGGGCCACAAGCGGACTCGAACGCACGTCTCCTTGTGTGCCGCTGCTTGACAGCGGCCATCGAACATCGTGGCAGACGGACGTCTTGCCGAATGTCTGCGACGAATCGAAAGCATGACCCAGCCGGTTGAGAAAGGCTGGGTCATGCCGGGCAACATCGGGCTGACGAGTCTCAAACGTATCGAACGTCCTAGAATTCGCCAACAATTTCGCTGCCGTTCGACGTCCCTAATGCCTTATAGGTGGTGTTGTCGATGTTCGTGCTCAGGCCACGAACGGAGCCGTCTCCCAACAGAAAATGGACCGATCCGGTATGGCGGCTGGAGAAACGAACCGAGTTGGGGACGGTATAGCCGTCCGCAATCGTGAGTTTTCCCTGCCACATTGGGGCACCGGTCCCGAGCATGCCGTCTCCCTCGACGCCGGTCATGGTCCAGCCCCAGGAGTGGCTCTCGTCCACTGCGCGTTCTCCGACCATCAAGGTATTGCTGGTCCCGTCCGCGACATCGCCGATTTTCACTTTGGCGGCGTACCGGAAGATGCCGTTGTACTCGGAATGCAATCCCGGAACGCCGGGGAACGGTTCCGTACACGTTTGGTCGGCGGTACAGATGATGCGGTGCCGGGAGTTGGCACCGTAGGAGCTCGTGAGGCGTGTGACGCTGTTCACGTCCCCACACACGCCGAAGTAATTCATGTTAATGTTGGGCAGACTCGATCCGCCGACCCTGAAGCTATACGGCTTATTGCCGCGCGGATCGGTGGGACACCCGTAAACGCTAAACGGAGTTGTCGCATAGTTCTTTATTCCCGCGGCGACTTGCGCATTGACCTGATGCTGACTGGTGTAACAGGACGATCCCTGGCCGCGGCAGTTGCCTCCTGTGAAATCGATCCCATCGTTGAAATCGACGAGGTTGTACTGGGCGGTCTGCTCAAGGTAGGGGAGAATATACACTCTCCAGCCCCACAGCGAGTATCCTGTCCCGAGCGGGAACATGCCGTAAACGTCGTGATAGTTGTGACAGGCCAAGCCGATCTGTTTGAGATGGTTCCGGCACTGCGTCCGACGGGCCGCCTCACGAGCCTGCTGAACCGCCGGCAGCAACAATGCAATCAGGATGGCAATGATCGCAATGACAACGAGAAGTTCAATCAACGTAAATCCACGCGTGCGTTTGACTCTCATTTCTTGTGAGCTCCGAAAAGAATGCAGCAGAATGACACGCCACAAACAGAATGCGACGTTACCGACGTTCAACCAGTGAGGGATCGGATCGCTGCGATCGAACCGTCACGTCAAAAAACAACACCCCCTTTCGACTGAGTTGAATCGACAAACAAAAACCTGAAAAACGTGTTTCAAAAGGGCGAATCGTGCCGCTGCAGCAAGCTGCTGCCGACGGAAATCGAGTTCGTCAGCCGACTGATGGGTGGTAACAGATCAGCCGGTAGCGATTCAGAAACAATCCCGGGGAGGGTCATGGTTTCTGCCCCGCCCCCCTGCGGCCCGCTGCTGCCTTTGCGTTGTCCACGTTGAAGTCGACCGGCTCGCTCACGTCTTGATCCGGACTCACTGTCGTCTGAAGCAGCCATCCGTCTTCCGGCATGGGTGTTTTAAACCCTGTTTCTGGAAGAAAGTCGGCGTCTTTGGGCACCCCTCCTGCGGGAATTGGCCCTCGTTCCAACACGCGGAGGATCTTCACCTCTTGATCCCCTTCAACCGGGCCGGTCTGTGTGGTAAAGGCGTATTCCCCTTCGGCGATGTTGGCCACCGCTGCAGGCCCGCCGGCGACCGGTATCATCTCAATGATGCCTTCGCGCAGCGGCTTTCCCTCCCGTGTGACCGTGCCATGCAAGGCAAATTTCGTCGGCCCGTCAGGCCCTCCACACCCCAATGCCACGAAAGCTGTCAGAACCAAACTCAACGAGGAGAGACGTCGCGTCGTCATGGGATGTGATGCCTTATGGGATACGAAATACGCGGCAGCAGAGAGTGACCGAAGGGGATCCTGAACCGGCCTCAGCCGATACAGCAATTCGTAAGTGTTTAGCGCAAGAGAGATCAGTGCTTGTCGCAAGAGATCGTGGTTCCGAAACGACGACACACGAATGCCTTGGCGGTGACGACAGACCTCAGCGCCCTCGCTCCACGAACGCGGCATCACAGGACGTTCCGCAGCCGACGATGTCAAGACTCAAGCTGATATGCCAAACACGGGCGCCGACTCTGTCGGCGCATGTGGTTTCAGAATGATCGCACTGCCAGAATCGGTGATATCTAGGGAACTGCTTGCAGAGATGTCCAATCACCGTCGTCAGCACCCGAGAGTTCGGGTTGCTTCATCGCATTTTGGCACCGAAGCCTTCAGCGATTCGGACATGTTGACACGCTCCGTCTTTTTTTTCAACCGATCGCCGGTTTGTTTCTCCGATCCGCAGATTCTTTTCAGAGTTTCGTCTAGACTTTTCAAGGTGATCGTCTCTCAGCAGGGAGTCGCGTCGCAGGCCCCGTGAACAGGGCGATTGCGGACATGACGGGGTGACGGCCAATGACTGTGCTTGTTCGTTTGTGAGGGGGAGACTGATGCAGCGATGCACCAACCGGCGGATGTTTCTTCGCGATGGCCTGCTTGTGTCCTTCGGGGCGTGTGCCGGAGCCGCGGCCCCATGGTTCTTGCGAACGCCAGCGGCGGTCCGCTTGCGGGCTGACGACAACGTCCGAGCCAGCGGCTTCGAGCAGCGACTCGGCGAGTTGGGCATCGATTTGCCCGCCCCGGCCAAGCCGGTCGCAGTTTATGTGCCCGCCATCGTCACCGGAAATCTCCTGTTCACCGCAGGACACATTCCGCGGACGGCCGACGGCCAACTGGTGACTGGACGAGTGGGGGACGATCTGTCTCTCGAGCAGGGGGCAGCGGCCGCGCGTCTTGTCGGACTGCATGTGTTGAGCACCGTGCGCTCCAAGCTGGGGTCTCTGAATCGCGTCGTCCGGCTCGTCAAGGTGCTGGGGATGGTCAATTGCACGACAGACTTCACGCAACAGTCACAAGTCATCAACGGCTTCAGCGAACTGCTGGTGGACGTGTTCGGCGAAACGGCGGGCAAAGCCGGCCGAAGCGCCGTCGGCGTGGGCTCGCTCCCACTAAACGTGCCCGTGGAAATCGAAGCCATTTTCGAGATTGTTCCCGAGACTCGGTGATCCCCACGATTCACGCGACAGTCTTCTGACGTACGGTCGACAATGATCATTTGGGGGAGGCGTGGTTTGTGCGATCGCGTGTCTCACGTCGAGACTTTCCCAACCGTTGCGCACGACGAAAGGACATTCCGATGAAGAGACGCTCCTTTTTCCAAGGTCTGCTGGCATCCGGTGCCGCCCTGAATCTGTGGCCCGGCGCGTTGAGTGCCGCGAGCGAGCGAATTGACCGGCTCCGTGCCGACCTCGGCGGTCTCCAGCCGGGCGGCGCGTCCTTCTGGAAGCGCGTGCAAGGCGAGTTTCAGCTTTCCGCGGGCATCACCCATATGAATAATGGCAGCATCGGTCCCTCACCGCGGGTGGTCACGGAGGGGATCATTGATGCGCTTGGCCAACTTGAGGCGGACCCCTACCACAATACCTGGGGAGGATTGGCGGCCGGCATGGAGGACGTCCGCAGCCACGCAGCCGACTTCATCGGTGCCGAGCGTGATGAAGTCGCTCTGACGCGCAACACCACCGAAGGCATGAACCTGATCGCCACGGGATTGGACCTCCAACCTGGCGATGAAGTGCTGACGACGAATCATGAGCATGGCGGCGGGATGATCTGCTGGCAGTATCTCCGCAAGCGCCGCGGAGTGAAACTCAACTACCTGGAACTCCCCACTCCGGTCCGTGACACAGCGCAACTCCTGGAATTGGTCGAACAGAACCTGACGCCACGCACCCGTGCCTGTAGTTTCATGCATGCCGATACGATCACCGGCATGCAGATGCCTTTGGCCGAGATCTCTGAACTGACGCGTCCCCGGGACATCCTGCTGGTCTCCGACGGTGCCCAAACGCCGGGCATGCTGGCGATCGACGTCAAGAAGCTCGGTGTCGATGCCTTTGCTTCGTCGAGCCATAAATGGCTCCTGGCTCCCAAGGGCACGGGATTGCTCTACATCCGCAAGGAAGTGCAAGACCGGATTCAGCCGATCTCCTTGTACTCCGGATACAGTGCCTATTCCGCTTCGGGGGGAACTCGTGACGTTGCTGGGATTCTTGGGCACGGTGCAGCCATCGACTTTCATAACGCGATTGGCCGTGAGCAGATCGAAGCCCGTTGCCGGCAACTGTCGACGCGAGTGCGTGAGCATCTGGAGCAGATTCCGAAACTCAAGTTATTGACGCCCGTGCAGCCGGAACTCACGAGTGGCATGGTGACGTTTGCCGTCGAGGGCATGAAGAACGGCGACGTCCACAAACGCCTTTGGGAGGATCACCGCATCGCCGCCAAAGTGGCCCAAGGTACGTACGCCTTCACGGAAGTCCCAGGCGAGTTGCATAAGAACTACAACGCACTCCGGTTTTCGACGCACATCTATAATGACGAATCGCAGGTGGACCGGCTCGCTGAAGCGCTTGAAGAGATTCTCGCCTGAGCACCGGCTGCGTTCAGCTCAGAAGATTCGCTGGCAGGGGCAGATTCGCCGGAGGGGGCAGCAGCGCCGCTGCGACTCGCTGCGCTCTGACCTCTCCGGCAATTGCCGGTGGGCTCATTGCGGGGCGCTCACCCTGTGATACCGGTTGACGGCCGGGTTCTCAATGCGAAGCGGCTTCGCCTGCGGCCATTGCACGGTCACTTCCTCGACCGTGTCGACGGAACCCAGCCCAAAATGGACGACGGGAGCGTGCTGCGATTTGAGCGAATCGCCGCAGGCAACCACGTCCGTCAACACTGTTTCTCCGGGAGTCTTGACGGTCACTCGTGCCCCCAGGCCGGAGCCGGGTGTGTTCTCCAGGCGCAGGCCGATCCAATTCAACTTGGAGGGACATCGGTTCTCGAAAACACGAACGGCAAACGGCGTCCGCGCGTTCTCTCGCGCAACGACGATGAGGTCCATCCGGCCGTCTCCGTCCAAATCGTCACTGATCACGTTACGGGAATCAAATTCCGTCGCGACGCCAGCCAGGAAGCCGATACTCAGAAAGCCTTGTCCCCGTTGATTGGCCAACAACACATTGTGCTCGAACCCGTCCCAGGAGATCGGCTTCAGCTCCTTCGCAATGTTGGTCTTAAAGAACTCCTGCATCAGCGGGTCCTCTTGTGAAGAGCCCTCATAAATGTCATGGCGCCAAAAGGTCGTGCAATAATCCTTGCAAGTGTGGCCGCTCACATGGCCATTCGCGATGTAGATATCGCGATCGCCGTCGTTATCAAAGTCAAACGACGTGGCTCCCCACGACCAACCGGTGCGCGCAACTTGATCGTTGAATGCCGGCTGTTTGAACGTTTCCCCGTCGGACAGATACATCCGGTTTCCATATCCCATCTCCCGGCGAAATTCCTGGTGCTCGGGGAACTCCTCGCGTCCCAATCCCAACTGATCGAGCCGTCGCGCCGTTGTCGACGACATGCCCACCATCAGGAAATCCAGTTTTGAATTGAGATCATAGTCACCGAACGTGAGCGCCATTCCAAAGGAGTGGCGATTGTCCACAAGCTTGTCGGTCACATCGATGAACGCTCCCGATCCGTCGTTCTGGTAGAGATCGAGGCCGGAAAAGTCGCTGGCGACGGCGAGGTCCAAATCGCCGTCGGCGTCGAGATCCACGAACGACGCACTGTAGGTTCTCCGCTGGCGTTTGGCCGCCAGCCCGGCTTGCTCGGTGACGTCAACAAAACCGCCCTGGCCGTCATTCCGCAGTAGTTGTGCGGGGTATCCGTCATTCGCGTCGTAGTAGGGGGTCGGCATCTGGCCATACTTGTAGGGTGACTTGTATTGGCCAACAAACACGTCCAGATCGCCGTCCGCGTCGATATCCCCAGCCGTAATGACCATCGGATGATAAAGAATCGAATCGCCGACGACGTTCGAGGCCGCCTCGGACAAGCCGCCGTCTTCAGTTGCAGAGAACAAGATCAGATTGCTTCTCATTCCGCCGGAAGACTGGGGCGTCTTCACAGCGGCCAACAGATCGACCTGCCGGTCACCTGTGAGATCGGCAAGCAGTCCGCAAAGCACTTCGTCCTTGCTCGCGCCATTGACAAGCGGGGCGCGTTCGAATTCCAAGTTCCCGCGGTTCCAATAGACCGCGTTGGTCGACGGCACGACAATCTCCGAAAGTCCATCATCGTTCAAGTCGTAAGCCATCACCATGGGGAGATAGTCCAACAACTCGTCCTCTCGATCGAAGACAAGCGCTTCCCGGAACGCCGGTTCTCCCTGGCGTGAGAGGACCTTAAGCTGCCGTGTCTCAATGGTCCGGGGGACGATGCGATCCGCCTCCCAATGCACCACTAAGTCGCCTTTGATGCTGTAACGGGTTTGCCGAGGCTCATTTGTGACATCCAGGGACATCGAGACGACAGACCGGGCGCCGGCCGGATCGGGTTCGAATCGCGAATGATGCCACTCCGATTGGACAAGCTGAAATCCGTCAGAGTGCATGTCGTCCAACCATTGCCTCCACTCGCCGGGCGTCAGTTCGAGCTCGCCGTCATCAAATCGGATCGACTCAATGTCGAATTCGTGTTGCTGCGAGCTTGCCGGCGTACTCAGGACGAGCTTCTCAAAGGGAAAAGCAGCCAAGACGCCAACCTTATCCGAACTCGTGCGCAAGTTGTCCCAGAGTTGAACGAAGGGCTCTTCGTACCTTTGCGCAGCGACCTCGTCTGACCAGACGGTCCGATCGAGTTCCTGGCGGTCTGAAGTGCGTTCGCCAACGAACATCGAAATGCCGGACGTCTGCTCAGTTGGCTGAGACGGATCCTGCTGAGGAGGGTCTTCGCCGATTGGCTGGATCGGCTGGCCATCGTGGCCGCGCATGACCATCAGCAGGGCCGTCGCGCCAATGGCGATGAGAACTGCGGCTGCAAAAATGACGACACTGCGCCCGTTCCTGTCTCGACTGAACATCGATCGCCTCTGACCCATCGAAGATCGAACCTCCACACCCCGGCGTGCCGGCGCTTGCAATCCCATTGCAGGCTCACGACTCACTTTCGGCATGGCTCATGGTATTCGGTGCGATGCAACAGTCAACAGAATACCGGCTTGTGGCTCTGACTTGAGCAGTCCGTTGAATAACGAATTCTCAGGGGTGGCCGGGGCTGGAGGACAACGTCCGAAGCCCCGGTGAGGGTGGTTTCCGCTTCTGAAGATCGAATCCCCGTCCACCGGGGCTTACCGTTGGTCCAGCCCCGGCCACCCGAAGCTGTTTTTCAACGGACTGTTAGCACGTGACCCGTCCGGCGCCCGTTTTCGGACAGAGTGGACAGCGATCATGCCGCCCGTAGAATGGGGCCACAGGAGCATCCGACTTTCTGCTTGCGGAAGATGAGGAACTCAACCGGGAAATCCGAGAGACGGACCCCTGACGATGCAGTTTCACCGGAATTCTGAGAGTGACGAGACGCTGGAGAACATTCAGCGGCGCGTGCTTTGGCTGTCGACGCTGCAGGTCCACTACGCCAACCATCTCCGTCCCAAGACAGAACCGCTCAAGGTGGGGGGGCATCAGGCGTCCTGTGCGTCCGTCGTGACGATCATGACGACATTGTTTTTCCGCTTCTTGCGGGAAGGCGATTTGATCTCCGTCAAGCCGCACGCAGCGCCGGTCCTGCACGCGATCCACTACCTGCTGGGCAATCTTGAAGAATCGTATCTCCGGCGGCTACGGGAACACGGCGGTCTTCAGGCGTACCCGAGCCGCACCAAGGATCCGGATCCGGTGGATTTCTCGACGGGATCGGTCGGGCTGGGCGCGGTGGCTCCCAACTTTGCGGCGCTGGTCGACAGGTATTTGCGAACACACCAACTTGGTCTGGCGGATGGCCACCGCCGGTTCATCAGCTTGGTGGGGGATGCTGAACTGGACGAGGGATCGGTCTGGGAAGCGATCGCCGAGCCCGCCATGACTGCAGCCGGAGACATCCTCTGGATTGTCGATCTCAACCGGCAGAGCCTGGATCGAGTCATTCCCGGTATCCGCGTCCGCTGCTGGCGCGAGATGTTCGCTGCAAATGGCTGGAATGTCATTGATGTGAAGTATGGCCGGCACCTCCGAGCCGCATTCGATCAGCCGAACGGTGAGTTGCTGCGTATCTGCATCGACGAGTTATCGAACGAAGCCTACCAGCGTCTGTTGCGGTTGCCGCCCGCGGAGTTGCGGACCTGGTTGCCCATGAAGAGCCGGTACGGGAATGACCTGGGCCGGCTCCTGGGCCGGTGGGACGACACGCAGCTCCACGACATCTTCTGGAACCTGGGTGGGCACGACCTGCACGCGCTGGAAGCGGCATTGGCGGGCGCGTCGCGACGCACCGGTCCGACCGTGATTTTCGCCTACACACTCAAGGGCTGGAAACTCCCGACAGTCGGTCATGCCCAGAATCACTCTGTGCTGCTCTCCGAAGAGCAGATGACCTCGCTCCGGGAGGACTTGGGAGTCAGCGAGGAGGATCAGTGGTCGCGATTTGATCGCGGGACACCGGAGCGTGAGCTTTGCGAGACGGCGTCTCGCCGGTTGCACCGGAAACGCCCCACACGGCCGGAGATTCCTAACATCGGAGTCCCGGACGAACTCTCGGTCGTCCAACGGAATCATGGATTGCGATCGACGCAGCAGGCATTTGGGCTGATTCTGAGTGTGCTGGCACGTGAAAGTCCGGATCTGGTGAGCCGCATCGTGACGGTGAGCCCCGACGTCGCAAGCTCAACGAATCTGGGCGGTTGGATCACAAAACGTGAGGTCTGGCAACTCCACGAACAGGAGGAACTGCCGGAGGATACCGACGCCGGACTCCTCAAGTGGACCGAATCGTCGCACGGCCAGCACATCGAACTGGGCATTTCGGAGAACAACCTGTTCCTGATGTTGGGACAGCTTGGACTGTCCCAGGAGCTGTTCGGACAACTCCTGCTCCCGCTCGGCACGCTCTATGACCCGTTCATCCGACGCGGCCTGGACGCCATGTTTTACAGTCTCTACGCCGGTGCCAAGTTCATCGTCGTGGGGACTCCCTCCGGTGTGACCTTAGCCGGCGAAGGCGGAGCCCATCAGTCGTTGCTCACTGCCTCGATCGGCGCGGAATGCCCGGAATTGGCCGCCTACGAGCCCTGCTTCGCTCAGGAACTGGAATGGATCATGCTGGAGTCGCTGCGCCGCGTCGTGGAACGCGACCGATCGACTTATCTGCGCTTAACCACGAAACGAGTCGACCAAAGCCTGTTTCCACAAACTGCGGATTCCCAGCAGCGCGAGGCGCTCCGGCGACAGGTTCTCGCCGGGGCCTACCGATTGCGAGACTGCCGCGACGACCCTGCCTACGATCCAGGGGGCAATGTGGTTCATTTGTTCGCCTGTGGAGCGATGATTCCCGAGGCGCTGGCCGCGCAGTCAGAACTTCGCGATGAAGGACTGCTTGTTAATGTTTTTAATGTGACCGGTCCGGGCCCGTTGTATGCCGACTTCCAGCGGTCAACTGTTACGGACCGGCAGGGAGACGCGGGGCCCACCGCCCTGCTTGATGAGCTCGTTCACGCGACGGAGCAGGCAGCCCCTGTGGTGACAGTCGTGGACGCTCACCCGCACTCTCTGGCGTGGATTGGGAGCGCGCTGGGCACGCGCGTCTGGCCTCTGGGGGTGACGAAGTTCGGACAATCCGGCAGCCTGCGAGACATCTACCGGGAATTTCACATTGACTCGAAAGGCATCGCGGCCGCCTGTCGGGCAGCCTGCGCGAGTCGCTAGGTTGCTGCACCGCAGCAGTGCCGTAGGGTGCGTGGGCGTCGAACGACGGTGCGTTCGGATCGCGTGTTCAGCGCGGACTGCCACTCGATGCTCCACACCAACCGAACGCACCAACTTGATCAACGGCCACGCACCCGACGAGACTTCAACCACCAGCCAACGCTTCAGCTCGGGAGTGACGCGTTCCAGCCGGATGACAATCTGATCCTGGCGTCGCTCTCGGCGCATCTGCTTGCGTCGCAGCTCTCCGTCGTTCGCTGAACCGGGAGTGGAAGGTAGCACGGCGTCCATCAATTCTCTGTTGACTGGTACTTCCGGGCGATTCGGCGTACAAGCAAAGAACGTTTCCGGTTGACTCTTACCACTGACCGAATCGATCACGAGAACGCTCATGAGCCGTCAACACGCCAGTGCTGCTCTGGAATCGATTCCGTGTTATTCGAAGCGAGTCGGTCGCCGAAGGTTCTTGTGCCAGTTGGGCGCCGGGGCCGCGGTTGTGGCGGGCTCGGGTTTTGATGTCGGGGGAAGACAACCCACTGTCGCCGCAGCGGCACGCCGGCCCCAATGGGACTCGCGGGCCGTGCAGAGCGAATTCGGGTTGCAGGAGGGGCTGGTCTACATGAACAACGGTACCTTGGGGCCCGTTCCCAAGCGGGTGATCGAGACAGCCACCCAAGCTTGGAAGGAACTGGAACTCAATCCGGCCGGCAACGGATTTGGAGCCACGTTGCAGATGGCCGAAGCGGTGCGGAAGAAGGCGGCCGACTATTTTGGCTGTGATGAAGAGGAAATCGTCATCATGCCGAACACGACGCAGTCCATGAACACCGTCGCGCAAGGGTGCCATCTCGCAACTGGCGACCGGGTGTTGACGACCGACCAAGAACATCCGGGCGGGTTCCGCTGCTGGGAATACTACGAAAAACGGATCGGAGTAGAGATCGACCGGGTCCCGATCCCGACTCCGCCGAAGAGCGAGGCGGAAATCGTCGACCTGCTCGCGGCGCAGATGACGCCCCGCACAAAGATCATCAGCGTCAGCCATGTGACTTACACGACCGGGTTGCGTCTGCCGATTGCCAAGATCTCCGAGTTGGCCGATGCTCACAACTGTTTACTTGTCGTGGACGGTGCCCAAGCACCCGGGGCGCTGAACATCAACGTCCGGGAATTGAATTGTGACACGTATGCGACCAGCGCGCACAAGTGGATGCTGGCCCCCAAAGGAACGGGGATTTTGTACATCAACAAGCGGGCGGCCGACCGAATCGACCCGTTGCTGTTGCAGGACGGCAACCGCTTCTATACGGCCACGTCCGGGACGCTTAACATGCCCGCCGTGATCGGACTCGGAGCTTCGATCGACTTCTTGACCGGGATCGGCAAGCAGCGAATCGAAGACTGGTCGATGTACCTGCGTCAGATGCTGTATGACGGTTTTCGCGCCGTACCGAACACAACGATCGTCAGCCCGGAGTCGGGGCCATTGGCGTCTCCCATCGTGTCGGCTGGCCTGGAGAGCCTGTCCGGCGGCGACGTTGCCGGAGAA
The DNA here is from genome assembly GCA_029259845.1 of Planctomycetaceae bacterium. Taxonomy (GTDB): domain Bacteria; phylum Planctomycetota; class Planctomycetia; order Planctomycetales; family Planctomycetaceae; genus JAHBXU01. Next base: position 23,660 of record JAJDEI010000160.1, read on the forward strand.
TTGAAGAAGCAGGACATCATCGTCAAGGTCGTCAAATACGGAAACCGTATCTCAACGCACCTTTACAATGACGAGCGAGACGTCGAGAAACTGTTGGCGGCTGTCAAGAAGCTACGCGCATGATTTGGCGGTTCGGCACGGCCGGCGGCGTCGGCGCGACTCGGTTCCCGACGTTCTGGACGACCTCCATCCGGTCGAGGTACCAGGCGTGACCCGGTCTGTCAGTCGTTGGAGGCCTTGACGGTCGTCAGCTTGTCGGCTGTGCGGATACTGAGGGCGCTCATGTTTGAGGCACGGCCAAATCATCACAAAACAATCTCAGCGGCTGATGCGGTACACGGTCCTCGCTCTCTGCGTCGTGGGGGTCTGCGTCGTGGCTTGGTTTCTCAGGCCCCGTCCTCGCTACAACGTTTTGCTGGTGACTCTCGATACGACACGCGCGGACCACATCGGGTGTTATGGGGCCGCAGACGCATACACGCCAACACTGGACGCGCTCGCCCAAGGCGGTGTGGTGTTCGAGCATGCCTATGCAACTGTTCCCCTCACGCTTCCATCCCACACGTCGATCCTCACGGGCTTGTATCCGCCGGAAAACGGCATGCACCTCAATGGTCGCGGGCGGTTGGATGAGCAGCTCCCAAACCTGGCCGACACGCTTCGCCGAGAGGGTTACAACACGGGGGCATTCCTCGCTTCGGTCGTGTTGCATGCCAAGCACGGATTGGATCACGGATTTCAACTCTATGACGACGACATGGCCGGAGGCGAGCGGCAGGGGCATGAGTCACACCTCATGAGGAATGCCGATCAGGTCGTCGATTCCGCTCTCTCCTGGCTCGACGGCCGAACGGACGATCCGTTCTTTTGCTGGGTTCACCTGTTTGATCCCCATGCCCCCTACGACTCACACGCGGAAGTGTTTCAAGACCGGTTCGATGATCGGCCGTATGACGGAGACATCGCATTTGCAGACCTGCACGTCGGGCGGCTGGTCGAGTTCCTGAAATCCCGGTCGCTGTATGAACGGACGTTGATTGTTGTTGTCGGAGATCATGGCGAGGGACTCGGGGACCATCTCGAGGACGAGCATGGATTCATGCTTTACAACTCGACGCTGCGGGTTCCGCTCATTGTTTCCGGTCCAGGTTTCTGCCGAGCCGGCCACCGCGTGGAGACGGCCGTCTCCCAGGTGGATCTCTTCCCAACGGTGCTTGAGTGCCTGCGAATTGACGCACCGGGACGCGTGAGCGGTGTCAGCCTGCGGGACGGGCTGCTGGGAAAACCGGTCCGTTCCCGCTTGCGCTACGCGGAAACCGAAGCCGTGTCGGACGCATTCGGATGGGCCCCTTTGTCCGGCGTGGCCGACGAGTCCTGGAAGTACGTGCGCACAACACGCGAGGAGTTGTTCAATCTGCAGGATGACCCTGAAGAAGTCCACAACCTGTCGGAAGCCCGGCCTGAAAAGTTGGAAGAGATGCGTCAACGGCTCGAATCTTTGCGACAGCAGATGGCCCAGCACGCGGCTGCGGACGTGCACCTCACCGACGCCGATCGACGGAAACTCGAGAGCCTGGGTTACCTCGCCGGTGAAAGCACGCCACGCATCCGGCATGACGACGACACTCGGACGCTCCCGGACGTCAAAGACATGATTGTGTATTACAAAACGGAGGTCGACGCACGGAGGTTGATCCGCGAAGGACGAATCGACGAGGCGATCGAACGGTTACAAAACGTGATCGAAGCATCTCCGGAGTTCATACCCGCGCGCATGACGCTCGGCACTGCGTTGCAGAAGCAAGGACGCCCGGAGGAAGCGGTTGAGGTGTTTCAAGCCGCGATCGGCATCGATCCGGAGGCGGATGCTCCGCGCTTTGAGTTGGGAAAGCACTTCGCCGCCATGGGGGAGACTGCCAAAGCGATCGAGCACTACTCAGCCGCCCTCGAGCGTGATCCCTTCGATGCGACGACGCACTTCAACTTGGGAAGCCTCCTGTTCGCGGAAGGCGACGTTGAAGCCGCGCGTGCCCATTACGAAGCCGGGCTGAGTGAATTTCCCGACTCGGTGGTCGGACAGTACAATTTTAGCGTGCTGCTATTCAGCCGGGGAGACATCGACGCGGCGCTCAGGCATGCACGTCGCGCAGCCGAACTCAGTCCTGAGAATCCGCAAATCCAATTCCACTTGGGAAGAGTCTTCGCTTCGGCGGGAGATTTCAACGAGGCCGTGACCTGCTTCCAGCGGACGCTGCGCCTCGCGCCGGGTTTCCCTCAAGCGGAGGAGCATTTGCGGCAAGCCCAACGGTCGCGATTGGCTCGCTGAATGCGACCGCCACGGATCCGGATTACCAGGCCGCGGGGTGAAAAAACTCAGCCTGCGGGTTTGCGCTTCGACAACCTGGGTGAAACGTGCGGCGGGAGACGAAATCTCAGACGACAGGATCCCCCGTCCGTCCTCTTCGATCAGGAAATTCTGTGGCCCGATTTGTTGAGAACCGTGATTTCGGTCCCTCCGCACAGCATCCGACGTCAGTCGGCAGAAACCGGACAAGGACTTTCCCCGATTCGCTCATCTGGTTCAGGTGTGAGGCACCGGCTTTTTTCGGCGAGAATTGACGCGCAACCTGCAACTGTGAATGTTGAACTCAGTGCGGCGGATCGAATCGCGGTGGATAGAGTCGTGCCTTACAGATTGTCCTTGGCGATCTTGGCGATGATCTTGCCGAATGACCGCAGGATGCCTGGTGCGAACGTCATGCGACCGCTGATGTGGCCGTCTGTGCGGCTGATGACGCCGGTGACGCGGTCGTCGATGCCGATGAGGGCCTTACGAATGATCTCCCGCATTTCCGCCGGATCGATTGGCTGCATGCTGGGACGGCCCTGTCCGGAGGTTCCGGCTGCTCCTCCGGGAGGCTTGATGTTGATGGAGTCGGCCAGGCTCAGCCCCGTCTCGTTGCTGAGGTCGTTTGCGAACGTGATGATGGGACCCGCCTGCAGTTTGAGGTCGACAAACTTGCCCGACTCAACCGTCTCCGATGCGGACGCGATCTCAATGCCCTCCTCCTCCGTTGCCGTCTGTTCGACCGGTACGCCGCCTGCGTCCGCCTCGTCGTCGCCGGTCCCGTCGTTGTCCTTGCCGGTGCCGTCGTTGCCGGTGCCGTCTTTGTCCGTGCCGTCCTCGTTGTCTCGATCCGCGACTTTGGCGATTGCTGCTCTCAGCAACTCCAGCGAACCGTCACCGCCGGCAATCCAGACGGTCGTCGGACTGGTGGCGACATATGCCAGGCCGCTCTCACCGAGGAACGTGAGCATCGCCTTGGGCAGTTTCTCGGAGACGTCGATTCTGTGAATCGCCGTGTCTCCGACCGTTTCGGTCTCCATCTCGACCTTCCAGCCCTCCCGGACCTGCGGCAGCAGCTTGACGATTTCGTCGGCCGCTTTGCCGTCTGCGGCGACGACTCCGACCACCATACCGTGCTTGCCGGTGTCGGCGACGGTAATGTCAGCGAACATGTCCAGCCGCCCCAGCGGGTCCCCGGCGTCCAGCATGTCGAACAACAGATCGGTCGCCTGCTTGGCCGGTCCTTTCTCATGGTCGCTGAATCGCTCGGACGTGTCGATGCCGCCCTGAGCCGCGGCACGGGCGACGGGGTACCATGCGTCCAACTGTTGGCGGCGAAAGTCATCGAACGGCAGATTGAGCCGCAGCCCCAAGACCGGATCTTCGGGCATCTCCAACGCGGCAAACCGGCTCGGCTCCGTCCCCATCGACTCCAGGTACTTCCAGAGGCCGGTGTCCGGCAGTGCGTGCAATTCGAACTCAGCCTCGCCCTGCGGTTCGGACTCGTTGGTGACCCAGCCGATGGTGAAGTGCTCCGACTCGACGTACACACGATGCATCTGCTCATACGTGTGCCGCTGCGACAGGCTGCGAAAGTCGAACTGGGCCTGCGTCTCATCCGGCTTCCGCTTGACGTCCTTCATGAAAAAGGCGAGCAGATCATCCGCCTGCGACTTCCGCAGATCGGTTTGATCCGCGGAGTTCACCAGATCGAGCGCGATGTCGTATCCGGCTGAGAGCAGTTCTTTGTGGCTGTCACCGGGATACGGCATGTTGGCCGGGACGTCGTCCGCGTGGCCTTTGGCCGCAATGCAGGCGTAGTCCTTGTGTTTCTTGTCGACGATCCGCATCCACCCTTCGAAGACTGCGCCAGTCAGCTCGTAGTAGCCGCGTTTCTTCAGCCGCGGTTCGATGCCGATCGGCACGAGGTTTTCCTTGATGAATGTTCGCAGCCCCTTCCCCCCCCGATCAATGGGAATGCTCGGCTGAAATCGGTATCCCGATTTCTCATCCGGGCCGTCGTTGTTCACCAGGATGTCCCAGCGCAGCGGCTTGTTGTAGTCAACGCCGAGCAGGAAGATCTCAATGCTGGGCAGAACGTTCTTTTCCCACTGTTTCTTCTCTTTCGCCAAATCGACGACTAGGAATTCCAGATCGTCCAGCACCGCCTGCGGCGACGCCAGCAAGCCCTTGATGCGGGGCTGTTCCTCAGCATGGGCGGCCGATGCTGCTGAGAAACCGATAACAAACAGGGCGAGTGAAATCCGTTGGAGAGACGGGAGCACGACGAACTCCTTCCAAGCAAATGCCGCGATGGCAGGCGGGTCAAGCGCCACCGCGTTGAAAATTCCGCACAGTTTCCGGGAGGGGTTCTCCCACGGGATCAAGATCAAACGAGATTAGGGCGTCCCGTCTCATCCAGCAAGAGAGACCGCAGTTCCCCCACCCTGCCTCGCTCACACGAACAAGCACGCGCGCAGACAAATGGCGAGACGACCGGGACGAACCTCCCCTGACAACAGTTTTCGGACGTCCTTCATGCCGCAATGACGCCCGTCCGGTAGAAACTGCCGACATTCCCGGTTTTCGACGAGGACGACCGCTAGAGTCAGCGTACGATGCAACACGCGATTGTCAGGATGGCAAGCTTGGGCAAACGTTTCCGGCTGAGAGTCTCTCAGTGACCTCACGGCGCAGTTGATGCGGCGGTCTCGGCACGGGGCGGCGGTCCCGATGCTTACTTCGCGGCGATGCCGGCGATCAGCCCTTTGTAGAACGCCACCCGCTGTGTGGCGGTGAGCCGCTCGTCTTGATGGCGCTCCCAAAGGCCGGCGGCCAAGCCCTGCTGCACGGCGAGCGCGGCGGCGATCTCCAGGCAGTCCTCAATGAGAATCGACTCGTCCAACGCCCGAAGATAGGGGAAGAACTGATCCGAACGCCCAAGGTTAACCACTCGGCAGGCGAGTTGCATGGCTCTTAAGTCTCTCAACTGTTCGCTGCCTTCCGAGCCGTGAAAATCACCCAGCGCCCGGGCGGCATCGACGTACTTTTCTGCAAGGAACAGCCGCTCGGTCTCAGCGATCAATGGGGCGATGGGGTCCGATTTGATCCTTAGCCCGCTTGCCAGCGCGGTCACTTCGCGAGCCTTCGCATCGTCCCCGACAGCCGCGTACGCTTCCGCCAACGTGCTCACCAGGGAGGTCGACCGGTACGGTTGGCCGACCGCCGGCGGAATGATGCCAGCGGGGTCCGCCAGCAGGGCCGCCACTTCGTCCCGCAGTCCCCAGAGGACGGCGTTCTTCAGCAACCCGACTTCCAGTTGAAACCGCGAGTTCGCTGCCCTGCCCCAAACGCCCCCCGCCCGCCGGTACTTTCGAAAAGCCCGGTCGAGCAAGTCCCGTTTGTTGACATTCAGATCGCGGCCCAGCCGCTGTTTGGCCCGCGCGGCGTTCTTCGAGATTTCATCAGCGAGATTCATCGTCGCTTGATATTGCGGCCCCATTCCCTGCGTGAACTCCCACGCTCTGAGGAAGGTCGTCCAAGCTGCTTCCTGATCGCCAAGATGCAACTGAAGATGGGCCATCTGGGCGGCGCCGATGGCCGCAGAGCGGAGCGGCGGTGATTTGGGAAGCCCGTAGTTGCTCTGGCCGGCCGCGTCATGAATCCGTTTCACGCTCGGCGCAGGCAGCGCTGCCGGACGGGGCACGGCATCCAACAGCGTGAGAGCTTGCTGCAGTGCGGCCGTTGCCGCCTCGCGATCGCCTCCCATGAGAGACCCGGTCGCCACGCCGGCGGCCACGCGGCTCTGTCCCGCGACCGGGAACCGTTGGGCCGCTTCCGTCACGACGGACACCGGTGCCGAATCGCCCGTCAACGCCGACTCCCTGCCGGCAACAACCGCCGCCGCCGCGAGGCAGTCTTCCTGGGCCACCACGTCCTGATTGGCGAGTGCCCAGGCGATCGTGTGATCCCAGTCCCTTTGGGCGGCGATGCCCACAGTAATCGCAACCGCAACCGGTTCCGCCGCCAGATCGAGTGAAGAATAATGCAGCACCTTGTCGAGGTCGAACATCTTCAGGTCGGTCGTAATATCCACGAGAGCGGCCACCCGCTCACGGGACAGCGCGGCGTTGTCGTCTCGGTCGAGCCGCCGAACCACCGCCTGGGCGTCATCGATCCGGTCGAAAACGGCCAGTGCGGTTCCGACCGACGAAACCGCCGCCACCGCGGCCCGGTCGTGGGCCGGGAAATCCTCCGCCGCGTTGAAGGCCTCATCGACCGTCTGCTCGGCAGCGGCCCGGTCGCCGGCCGCCAGTTGTTGCCAGGCGATCTCCACTAGCGGCCCCACGCGATAGAACGGCTCCCGATTCACCTTTTGCAACCGTTCGAGTTGATTTCGGGCCTCCTTCACGCGGCCCGCCAGGGCATATGCTTCGGCCATCATCCGGCGGCAGTAGGGCTTGCTCCGATTCCCTTCCCCCTCCCGTTCGAAAGCCGCCTCGGTCCCTTTTTCAAGCGCCTGACGCTGAATCTCCGCCAGCGAGATCTTCGAGTGCACCGGCTCGGCATCCTGCAGTTCACTGCCGCCATCCGCCTCTGTGTCGGCCGAGGGCTGTGCCAACTGCCGACCCGTATCGCTGGACGGGACATAGTCTTTGGGCCCGCTGTCCCTCAACACGAAGAACCACGCCAGGAATATCACGAGAGGCAAACCGACCGTCGCACCGAGCCACAACATCTTCGTCGAAACACCGCCCCCTGTGTCTTCGGCCTGCTCGACCTTCCTTTCCGGACGGGGTGCTTTGAAGACCGGAACGAGGCACTCCGCATTGCAGCATTTGACGTCTCGCCCCTGCATCCGGGGCGAGATGAAACCGGGCGTCTCGCACATCGGGCAGACGATCCGAATCATCCGCCCCTTGGCAGGCCGCGGGGCCATCGGCGGAGCCTGAGCAACAGCCGACGTGTCTACGTCGAAGGGGTCCGCGTCAGGATCGTCATCCGCCGCCGGTTTCTCGGCGACGGCCGATTTCGTCGCCAGTTGCTTTCCAGCCGCCGGCTTCCCGGAGACCGGCTTTCCAGACGTCGGCTTGGCAGATGTCGGCTTGGCAGTAGCGGGCTGGCCGGATGGCCGCTTCGTCGCAGATTGGCCGATCGGCTTTCCTGCTGGTTTGGCCGTCGGCTTGCTCGGTTTGGCGGTCGGCTTGCCGGACATCGACGCCCCGCAGAACGGACAATCCGCTGCGTCGTCATCCAGCACAGAAGCTTGACAAGCCGGGCACTTACGAAATTCCATACCGCTCCTTTTGGCGACTCAAAACTGCTGCAGCCGAGGGGTAGCCGGATTCGCAAGAATTCGGAGACGACCAGCATCCCCAGCGGCGAATCGACGAACGTCTTGCCGCTACGCCTGTTATAGCAAATCCGAGAGGCTCGACGGAACACCGTCTGTGGCAGCGGCGAGACCGATCGCTCTCGGCACACGAATGGAGCACCAATAGGACGCTCCCCGACGGAGTTTCGTTCCCGCGTTTGTGGGACGCCTCACAGATCGGACGCGCCGAATTCGCCAAGATTCCTGTCGGGCAGACATCTCGTCTCCGTTCGTCATCTCAAAGGCCTTCCGGCCTCGGTCGCCGTGCAGCGCAGGTCTCTCGGCCTCGCCGAGATAACGGCCAAAGGCCCGCACCAGAACGGAGAGCGTTGGTCTGACAGGCGCGGCGTCGAAGACCCGCACGCGGCGGTCGGGGCTTGAGTTTCAGGCCCTCCCCACCATTCCTCTTAATCCTGCACGTGACCTGAACGCGGGCATCCGCATAGAATACGGTCCCGATTTTGCTTGGACGCGAAAGGCACCTGATGACTCGAAGTAACGGAAACAGGGGAAGCAACGGACAAGCTGCCGCGGCAGCAACGGCCCTCGCCGCCCTGCCCCTCAATGTCGACACCGCCGTCCGCGACCGATACAGCGCCGCAGCCGGTGCCGCCGAACAGGCGCTCTGCTGCCCCGTCGACTACGACGCCCGTTACCTCGAAGTCATCCCCGATGAAGTCATCGAGCGAGACTACGGCTGCGGCGATCCGTCGAAACACGTGCACTCCGGAGATGTCGTCCTCGACCTCGGCTCGGGCGGAGGCAAAATCTGCTTCATCTGCTCGCAGATCGTTGGTCCGCAGGGGCGGGTCATCGGTGTTGACTGTAACGACGAAATGCTTTCACTCGCCCGGCGGCATCAGCCCGCGGTCGCCGACCGCATCGGTTACGACAACATCGATTTCCGCAAAGGCCGCATTCAGGACCTGCAACTCGATCTGGCACAACTGGAGCAGCACCTTGCCGCGCATCCCGTGGCCGATAGCGCCGACTGGCTGCGGGCGCACGAACAGGCCCACGCGCTCCGCAAATCGTCGCCGCTCGTCGCCGACCAATCCGTCGATGTCGTCATCTCCAACTGCGTGCTCAATCTCGTCCACGAGGAAGACCGCCGGCAACTCTTCGCCGAGGTGCACCGCGTTCTCAAGCGGGGCGGACGGGCCGTCATCAGCGATATCGTCTGCGACGAGGACGTTCCGCAGCACCTCAAGGACGACCCCAAGCTGTGGAGCGGCTGCATCAGCGGTGCGTTTCGCGAAGACCGTTTCCTCGACGCCTTCGCCGACGCTGGCTTTTACGGCATCGAACTGGTGGCACGCCAGCAAGAGCCGTGGGCCGTTGTGGAAGGCATCGAGTTTCGCAGCGTGACTGTCCGCGCCTGGAAAGGCAAAGAGGGCCCCTGCCTCGATCGCCGGCAGGCGGTCATCTACAACGGTCCCTGGAAGACGGTCACCGACGACGACGGCCACACCCTCCGCCGCGGCGAACGCATGGCCGTCTGTGACAAGACCTACAGCATCTACAATCGCCCCCCTTACGCCGAGCACATCACGCCCGTCCCTCCAGCCGAATTGATCCCTCTTGACGAAGCCCCCGCCTACGACTGCCGCCGCAATGCCGTCCGCCCCCCCGCCGAAACCAAGCGCGGCACCGACCTCCTCACCCAACTCCCCACCGACAACTGCTGCGGCGACACCGGCTGCTGCTGACTCGATGATGACAACGAGACGGCCGGACCTGCGGCACAAGTCACCGTCCACTTCGTTCGACAGAGGGCAGCGCGATGCGGATTCCCGGTGAGCGACGGAGGTCAGGCTTTGCCTGACGAATGTGCGGGAAGCGACGGAATCGGACACCATGCCATATCCGGAGAGCTATCCCTGCCTCGTCAGGCAGAGCCTGACCTACGCGGCGGCCCGCAGCACATCCACAAACGGTTTCCGCAATCAACGGTCGCTCCGGTCATCGGGAAGCTGCAACGACACGTTGAAGAGCTTCAGACGAGGCTCGCGGAATACCAGGAGCGTGAGAGATCGGCCACGGCTTTCATTGCGACAGACAAGCCAGGATCGGCCCGGTAGTGGGGGCGTAACGAAGTGGAATCCACCATCCCAGCGGTGGGTTTCGCTACGCTGCACCCCG
>JAJDEI010000017.1 GCA_029259845.1 Planctomycetaceae bacterium
TTCAATTCCTGACGTTCCTCCGCTGTCAACGTGACGCAATACCGCTTCGTCAGGGCACCCTCCGTGGCGATTAAAAAACGCTCTTCCCGAGCAATCGCCCCAAGAATACCATCCATCAAAGCATGACTGACAGAGCACTAGTCCCGATCGAACAGGTCAACGAGTTGGTCGTGTTGAAGCCGTCGTCGTGTCGACGTTGTGGTGAGCGGCTCGTGGGCGAAGACGCTGAGCCGATTCGGCATCAGGTGTGGGAGTTGCCGGAAATCAAGCCGGTCATCACCGCGTACCAAAGGCAGCGGCTCATCGGTGAGTGCTGCGGCACCTGGACGTGCGCCCCGTTGCCGGCCGGCGTACCGGAGCATCAAAGCGGTCCGCGGCTGACCGCCTGCGTGGCCCTGCTGAGGGCGCACTTTCGCCAGAGCCAGCGGCGGCTGGGCCTGTTTTGCGAGAGTGTGTTGAGCATTCCCGGCAGCGCGGGATTGGCGGTCAAGCTGCCGCAGCGGGCGACCGCTGCGCTCAGGCCGGCCGACGACGAACTGGCCCGCGCGCTGCCGGCGCAAGACGTGCCGGGCATCGACGAATCGCCCACCCAACAACAGAACCGCAAGGCGTGGCTGTGGACGTTTGTGGCCGAAGAGTTCACGCTGTTTCGTCTGCGCGAGAGCCGCCACACGGACATCTTTGATGAGCTGCTGAGCCGGCACGGTCCGCGGGGCCGCAAAGCCTTCGGCGGCGTGGTCACCTGCGACCGGGCCAAGCTGTACTTCCGCCGGCCGCAGATGTTGCTACCGCCCTGCGCTCGGCTGACACCCGTCAGCCGTGCTCGGTTGCTGGTGCTGGGCGCATCTCAAACGGGACTTTCCGTCCTTGGCGGACAGCGGTGTTCCGGTGGCCCCAGACCTCGGCAAAAAACTTCTCGGCCAGACGCGGCGGTTGTTTCGCCAAGGGACCCGCTGCCGCGACGGCCAGCAAGGCCCGCCGCCGACCGATCAGAGAGCAACAAGGCTGGGCCGCGGCAGCGCCCCCCCCCGCGCCGGCCTGAAATCGTCGCTCGGACAAACCCGCCGCGCCGTGGAGCGGCGGCTGCTGCGCGGCCTGAAGTGCCGTCATCAGAAAACGTCCGGCCTCTGCCGGGAACTGCTGCATCACCGCAACTGGTTGTGGACGTTCCTCGGCCACGACAGCGTCGAACCGGCCAACAACGCGTCCGCGCGCCTTGCGTGGCCGTTCGCGACCGCCCTCGGCCTTCCTCCCTCCCTGATCGGTCGGCGGCCTCGGTTGCTTCTGCCGCAAACTCTCCTTCGGCACGCAGAGTACGTCCGGCAGCCGTTTCGTGAAAACGCTGCTCTCGGTGATCGCAACCTGCCGCCAGCAACAGCGCGACCTGTTCGCCTTCGTGACCCGGACCCTCCAAAGCCACTTCGCCCATCACCAAACTCCCGTCACTGCTGTCCGGGATGTGAACGGTTACGATGAAGCCCCTCAGCTCGAGGGTCAGCCGGGGGTTTCAACACGGAGGAATGCAGCCTGGGGGGACCGGCGAAAGCCAAGTAGGGTGCGTGGCCGTTGATCAAGTTGGTGCGTTCGTTTGGCGTGGATCGCCGAACGGCGCCCCGCATTGATCGCGCGATCCGAACGCACCGCCATTCAGAGCCCACGCCGGGTACCACTGGCCGGCTTGTCCGCGAGTGTGGTCGCGGGTGGGGCTGGTTTGTTCACGAATGTTGACCCGGCGCTAACGCTTTGGGCTCTGATTTGGGGGGAGGGGGATTGCGCCGGTGGCCGGTTTTCCTTTCCCGGCGCGGATGTAGCCAGCCCGCTGCCGGGCGTAATCGTCGGGGGTGAGTGCTTCGTCCGTCACCTGGCCATCGCGTTCATACTCGGCGAAGTAGTTCTTGAGGAACGGCACGCACCACCCGCAGCCGGTTCCCGCTCCGCCGCACTGGCTCAACTGACTGGCCCGCCGCGGCTGGTGCACACGCAGATAATTGACGATCTTGCGCTTCGACACGTGAAAGCAGTAGCAGATCGTGTCATCAGGCAGCATGAGCGGGCTCGCTGGTCGGATTGGTGGAAGTCCGGTGGTCGGTCAATCGTGTCTTTGGGCGACTTTTGGATGTTGCGGCTCGGCAGGAGCCTCGCCCTCCCGGATTAAACACAACCTCAAGAAACAAGCTGCGGAGAAGTTCACACGGCGGCGATGTGTTCCCGAAACCGTTGTTCATCGATGTTGCGACCGCTGAGGATGAGGACGAGATCGCCGTCGCCGTCCGGTTGGACATGGCCGCTCAGCAGCGCAGCGGTCGTGATGGCCCCCGAGGGTTCGGTCCGAATGCCATGTTTCTCGTAGAGCCATTTCATGGCTTGTTGCGTCTCAGGGTCCGGCACGAGGACAGCCTCGCTGACCAGTTGCCGCAGGATTGGCCAGTTGTGCTCGCCGACGTCATAGGAGAGCAGCCCGTCGCAGATGCTGTTCGGTTGCTCGATTCGCACACGTTTTCCTGATGACAGCGACTGGGAGAAGTCGCCCGCTTCTTCGGGTTCGACACCGATGATTTTCGCCTGCGGGAAACCGTCCGCAATTGCCAATGCGTGGCCGGCCATGAGACCGCCTCCGCTGACCTGGCAGACGAACTGTGAGACGCCGCGGCCTTCCCGCCGCAGTTCCTCGACGATCTCCCATCCTCCCACGCCGTTCCCGGCAATCACATCGGCATCATCATAGGGGGACGCTTGGATGGCTCCTTGCTGCTCGGCGATTTCCCGGGTCAGCCGGTCGCGCTGCCCGGTTTTGTGGTCGGTCGCGATGTCATAAGTCAGCACCTCCGCACCGAACGACCGCGTGAGGCCGAACTTCACCTGGGCTGCCGACTCGGGCATCACGATGACGACTCGCTTGTTGAACGTCATGCCTGCAAACGAAAGTCCCGATGCGAAGTTTCCCGACGAATGGGCGGCGACCGGACGATCGCCGATCTCCTCCAGGTGGTTCGCCATCCAGTTGAGCGCGCCGAGCAGTTTGAATGATCCGACCGGCGTCCAACCGTAATCTTTGATCCACGCGCGGCGGCTGGCGGGCAATCCCAGTTCTTTCTCCAGGGAATAGGACCGGATCAGCGGAGCCGGGGAGACGTACCGATGCACGAGCTTTCCGGCTCTGTGGACGTCATCAATGCACGCAATACGAATCGACATCGCGGCTTCTTTCGCTGGGGGGCATCGCCGAGGCGGACGGTTTATGGAAAATTCGTGGCCCTGATTCTAACCACCAATGACACAGATGGGCACGGATACGACTGAACGAAATGCAGCGCGACGGGCACGAAGCCGGGTGCCATGCTCACATCGCGAAGCAGGGTGAGCATGTGACGGTCGGTACGAGAATATGCCCCCTCGCCCCCGCATGCTTGCCTTGCGACGCGGTGCAAGCCTGGCACTCCATCATTCTCCCCGAAGCGTGCCCCCCCCCCGTCGGTCCGCACAGCGGACCCTACTCGGCTGAACGAAATGCAGCGAGCCGGCCATCGTGCGATTCCTTTCGCGGGTGGCCCAGCCGGCACGGCTGGGTCGCGAAGCGATTCGATGATTCACACTCCCCGTCCGAACGTTCTTGACGAATTGCGAACTGAATGTGAGGCATCTTGTGCCTGCGGCACCCCGCCGTGCCGGCGGGGCCGCCCATTTCCGGAATCAAACAATGCGTGTCGTCGACCGCTTCCTGACGGGCGCGGCTCTGAGGCGGACCGGCCATCTCGCGATTCATTCCACGAACTTGCTTCACAGTTGCGTCAGCCGACAGAATGAGTGCTGCAAGAAACAACGGTTACGAGTTCATTCGGGAACGCCGACGCACCGAACGCCGATGTTGGGTCGAACGGCTGCACGTGACACAGGGACGACGATGATGCAAGTCCATCTCCGATACGGGCGCGGCGAGGTTTCGGTCGAACTGCCGGACGACGCCGACGTGACGGTTGTGCGCAAGCCGGCGATGCCGATGTTGGCATCGCCGCGTGATGCCGTGACGAAGGCACTGTCGCAGCCGGTGAACTCGCCGCCGCTGCGCGAGATCGCCCGTGGCGCCGGCAGCGCGTGTCTGGCGATCTGTGATATCACCCGTCCGGTGCCGAATCATTTGTTCCTGCGGCCGGTGATCGAAACGTTGATGGATTCCGGCATTCCAGCACACGCCATTTGTGTGCTGGTGGCAACAGGACTGCACCGGCCGAACGAAGGCGACGAACTGGCCGAACTGATCGGCGACCCGTGGGTGCTTGAAACTGTCGACGTGGTCAATCACTTTGCCCGAGACGACGAACAGCACGTCGATTTGGGACGTACCGGAACGCGCGGCACCGTGGTCCGGCTGGACCGTCGCTTCGTCGAAGCGGATGTGCGAATCGCGACCGGACTGGTCGAGCCACACTTCATGGCCGGGTATTCCGGAGGACGCAAGGTGATTGCACCGGGGCTGGCTCATGCCGAGACGATCACCACGTTTCATAGCGCCCGTTTCATGGCCGACCCGGCGGCGAGGAACTGCAACTTCGACGGCAACCCGCTGCACGAGGAGCAAGTGGAGATCGTTCGCATGCTGGGTGACGTGTGGGCCATCAATACGGTCATTGACGAAGACCGCAACCTGTCGTTCGTCAACTTCGGCGAGATTCTGGCGAGTCATGCGCAGGCGGTGGATTTTGTGCAGGGGTACTGCGAACTCCCGTTCCCGCGTCGGTTCCAGACGGTCATCACCAGTGCAGCGGGATACCCGCTGGACAAGACGTACTATCAGACGGTCAAGGGGATGGTCGCCGCGATGGACATTCTCGCACCGGGTGGTGATCTGATGATCGTCTCGGAGTGCTCCGAAGGCATCGGCTCGGCGGAGTTTGCCGACGCCCAACGCCGGCTCGTCCGGCTGGGACCGGAGGCGTTCCTGGAGTCGATCCTGAGCAAGTCCCACGCAGAGATCGACGAATGGCAGTCACAGATGCAGCTCAAGCCGCAGGCGATCGGGAACATCCATCTCTTTACCGATGGATTGGACAGGGCGGAGCGCGAATTGACCGGCGTCAACGTCGTGGGTGTTCTCAGCGATGTCGTGGAGGAGAGCCTGAATCGTAGCCCCGACAGGTCGGTCGCGGTGATTCCGGAGGGGCCGTACGTGGTGCCGTTCTTTCGCCCGGAAGCGGCAGCGGTCTGACGGTACGTTGAAGAACTCTCGTTGGTATGCCTCCGCTGTGCCGGCAGTGCGAAGATCCAGACCGCCGGCGAACTTGAGCATTGCTTGAGACGGGCGGAGAATGCTTTTCGTCGGCGAGCAGTGAACGCCCGATGGAGGCTGATTGTGTCCGGCCTGCCCGCTCCGTTGCCGGGCCGACGCCCCCCACGTCCGAATCTTTGTCAGAGTTTCGGACGAATCCGAGTTAATCGCCAATTTGAATCACGGTGAATTCGCAGCGGGAAGGTTGATCCGCTACCATTCTGTGAAACTTCAGGGATGGGGGAGGTTCCCGCCGACGTCCTTTGTCAAATCCCATTGGGAATCCTGTGCTCCCCGAATCCACGACACGAGAGCCGACCTTGAGCATGGATGCGACGGAATTCAACCAGAATTCTCAGGCGAATCTCAGCGGGACAGAGCGGCCCGATATTCCCGCGGACGACGCTCGCCGGGACGCGGCTGACAAGCAGGACACGGCCGACAAACGGGGCAAGATCTCGGCAATGGCGACATCGAACGGGAATCCGTCACTCTGCACGATCGCAGGGGAAACGATCGCAGGGGAAACGTCAGCGTCGGTCACCGAGCCGAACGGGCATCGCATTTTGCAGCGACGGAGCAGTCACGGAACGCGGCATCTCAAGAGAGTGCCCGAACTGGCGGTTGTCCGGGACGCGATCAAGGATGCTGCCGAGCTGCTTGCCGAGAAATGCTCCCAAGCTCGTCCGTTCAGCAAGCGCGAGTTGGAAAGGATGGGCCGCACGCTGCTCGAACGAACGGGGCAGCCCGAAATGTACCTCGGCTTCGCGATGGTGCTGATTGGCAACGCTTTCTGGCGGAGCCGCTTTCTGGCGATCCCGTTCGAGCGTCGCTTGCTGTTGCTTCCGCCGGGCGTCGGCCATACCAACGGCTGCCGTGCCGAGATCGGTCTTGACGGCGGAGGCCAGAATGGCGGACACAATGGTGACCACAGCGGCGATCTCAATGGCAGACACAACGAAGATTTCAGTAACGATCCGGCGTCGTGCGGGGCCTGCGAATTGGTCCGCTGGCAATCCGAAGCGGAGCGGTTGGGGTATCAGGTCCTGTTCGCCGACCGTTCATCGTCTGTATTGAATACGATCGTCGATAGGGAGGTGGAAGGCATTCTGGGAGTAGCCCACATGGATGTGCTGGAAAAAGCGATCGACAAAGTGCTCATCGCCGGCGTACCGTCCTATGTCGTCCCGCTGCCGTCCGAGGGGGAATTCCCTTCGCCACAGCCACCCAATGGAACGGTCAGCGTCTCCTGGCTGGAACAGGTCCTTGCGGCCTTCGAGCCGCAACCGCGGCGTCAGACATTGAGTTATGTCCCGCTGATGCGAGCCGCCAACCGGCTCTTCACGGACGACTTCGACCGGCTGCTCCCGCGAACACGAAGCACCGACGGCGTGAACACCAATCGCGTGGACGCTGCCTCACCCTTGAGAGTCACCGAAGCCATTGCCTTCGATTGGTTGGCGCATGGCGGGAAGCGATTCCGTCCGTTCATCACCCTCGCCGCGTACGATGCGCTGAGGGGCGACGATTCGCGGAGGGGCGACGGTTCTCACGGGGGTGACGGCTCTTGCACAGACGATGAAGCCGGCGCTCTTCAGGCGGATGCCTTAGTCACGGGCCACTTTCCGGACTCCGTCTGCCGAGTGGCGATGGCAATCGAAGCCTTTCACAAAGCGTCCCTCGTCCATGACGACATTCAGGACGACGACCTGTTTCGCTACGGTCGCGAAACGTTGCACCGCTCGCAGGGGCTGGGACCGGCGATCAACATTGGTGACTACCTGATCGGGCTGGGATACCGGCTTGTGAACTCCTGCTTTCGCGACTTGGGCGCGGACGTCGCTGCCGACATTGTGCACAGCATGGCGGACGCGCACATCAAGTTATGTGACGGGCAGGGAGCCGAGATGGCCTGGCGGTTCGATCCAGCTTCGCCCATCACACCGACCGATGCCCTGCAACTCTATGCCCTCAAAACATCGCCCGCTTTTGAGGCGGCCCTGTATGCCGGGCTGCGAATGGCCGGACCGGTGGACGAGTACGCTGGGATGATCGCACCGTTCGCGCGGCATCTGGGTGTGGGTTTTCAAGTTCTCAACGACGTCAAGGACTGGCGGGGCGACGCTGACAACAAGCTGCTCGCCGGACAGGATGCGTTGGCCATCCGCCCCACCATGCTGCTCGCGCTGGCACTGGATGCGGCCGACAGCACGCAACGGGGCGAGCTGTGGGAGATTTATCAGTCGGGTGAGGAGGACCAGTTGCGACTGGAGCAACTGCGTCAGCTCTTCTCACGACTTGGTGCGTTTGACGCCGCCGTGGCGATTGTGGATCACGCTCGCGATCAAGCATTGGCGCTCGCCGAGGAAGTCCGGCCGGCCGCCCTGCAACGTCTGCTTTGTTTTCTGGTCGACACGGTCCTCGCCCCAGACGCGCCGCTCGCAAGCCCCCCGAGCCGTCAGCGAGAAGAACCGGCCGTTCAGCCTGTCGCCAGCAGTTGAGGCGACCTCGCTTCGCTCCTCAGACGCACGAAGAGCGGAGGCGTTGACGACGTACCGGGACCCGTCGCTGACGCTCCGGGTTCTGATTCGCCCCCCTCTGCTCCCTCGCGATTGAACTGATAGACGGGCCTGCGGACGCTCTTCAAGGAAGCCTCGCCCTCCCGGAAAACGGGTCTTCTGCTTACGGAGAGACTCTCGCAGCGACCCCGATGAAAACTGCCCTCGACCTTCCCCCAAGGCAGCTTGGCGAGTGAGCGCAGGCCGGGTTTCTGCCAGCGGCCCAAGGAGCGGTGATCGCGTAAGGCATTTCGTAGAAACAATATAGGATTTCCGATGCAAGGCGGGTACGGACGTCGCCCCTTTTCCCGCGGAGACGGAGAGGATGACCCTCGACTTCCCCCAGAGTGCCCCTTGGAGGCCGTGCCGGAGCGGATATTCTGTATCGTACTTCCGGAGGGGATCTCCGGGGAACGCTTCACCGAGAGTGGAATTGGCGTCGGGAAGGTGGTGACCGGCACCTGGGGCCATTCCGGCGGTGCGCATGGATGGATACTGAAGTAACCCTTTCAACAGAGTGGCTTTGATGATGTCTTCGCTTCGTGGATTTGGCTGGTTGCATGATCCTCCGGATTTTCGGGACTACGGTCCCGAGCGGGAGGAGATCGCCGAGTTGTTCGCGCTTGTTCCAGCGGGTGAGGAACCGCCGGCTGAGACCGACCTCCGGGATTACTTCCTGGAGGTCCGCGACCAAGGGACCCTCAATGCTTCCCCCGCCTATGCGTGTGCCGAATTGTACGAGTATTTTGAGCGGCGGGCTTACGGGCGGCTGGTATCACTTTCCCGCTTGTTTCTGTACCGAAATGCGCGGGCACTCGCGCAGATGCATGAAAATGCTCCGGTGGATTTGCGATCCGCCTTCAAGGCGCTGGTCACCTTTGGCGGGGCTCCCCTGCAGCTTTGGCCGGACCGCGCGGAAGATTTCGACCGCGAGCCGCCACCGCTGGCCTATGCCTTCGCCGGGGACTTCCGTTCCCTGCGATACGTGCGTCTGGACCGGTCGAACCAAACCGGCGGACAGACCTTGCAACGAGTTAAGGCGTTCCTTGCGGCCGGTTTCCCGGTGGCGTTCGGGTTCTCCGTCCCCAACTCGGCCACGAGCGATGGCGAGATTCCCTATCGGCCGACGTTCGATGCGATTTGCGGCAACCAGGCGGCCATCGCGGTCGGCTATGATGACCGCCGCCTGCGGAGCACACGCGGGGCGCTGCTCATCCGAAATTCGTGGGGGCCAGACTGGGGGGACGCCGGGCATGCCTGGCTGCCTTACGCGTTTGTCGAGAACCAACTGGCCGCCGACTTCTGGACGCTGGTCAAAGAAGACTGGCTCAAGACGGGTGAGTTTTGCCGCCCGCATCTCGGCAATGTCCCGGCAGCACCGCCTCACTCACCGCCGGCACTCGCCCCGAGTGCTGAGTGACCGAGCGGAAAGCAATGCCGGGAATCAGACTTGCTCGGCGAGGGCCGGTTGCGACCGCATCGTCGCCAGCAGGTCGTCGATGTCAGCGGGGGTTTCCGCATCGGGACGGGTGCAGTTGCGCCCCGCGGCTTTGGCCAGGTAGAGCTGTTCGTCCGCCCGAATGACCAAACTGTCAGCGGTGTCGTCCGGCCGGGTGGTGGCGATGCCAATGCTGACCGTCACATTCAGAACGCGGGATCGGTAAGCAACATTCTGGGTGGCAATCCGCTCGCGAATCGTCTCCGCCAATGTCATGGCCTGCGCGAAATTCGTCTCCGGCAGCACGACCGTGAACTCCTCGCCGCCATAGCGGATCGCCGTGCCTGTTTCGGCTGCCTGCTGGCTCAAAACCCTCGCGACCGCCCGCAGCATTTCGTCGCCCGCCTGGTGGCCATAGCGGTCGTTGAAGGATTTGAAGCGGTCAACATCGATCAGCAGCAGGGAAAACGTGCGTCCCGCTTGCCAGGCGGCCTGCCATTGCCGGCAGTCGCTGTCGAAGGCGCGTCGGTTGCCCAGTCCGGTGAGCACGTCGGTCCGGGCTTCGCTCAGGTAGTTCGAAAGCAGATCGTTGTGAACACGAACCTCCGTCTTGGCGGCTTCTCCCAGACCGACCGCAGCCGCCAGGCCGAACAACCCGGCCATCAGCCAAAGTCCCCCCAGCGAGGTTGAGATTTGCGGAAACAGGCCCACGACAATCAGGCAGACGCTCAGCCAGGAGATCACCCCCAGGAACGCCATTCGCGCTGAAAGGTGCGGCGAGCAAAATCCCCGAGTGACGTTTTCCGCCAGTTTCTGGCGATCATTCATGTGGTCTGCATTCATTGAAAGTCGTTCCCCCTCGCGTCCTCCTGACAGACCCCGACTGACCGTGCACACGCTCCCCGCCCGCACATTGAACCGTAGCACACTCCGTGAGCCTTGCTCGTAGAATCCCGATTCTGTGGGAATCGCGGCCTGGTCCCGCGGAGAAACCCGCACAGTTGCACCAATGACGCCTGCAATGGCAACACAATCGGAATGATCGACAGCAACAGACGTGGGCAGATGCAACGGTCGCAATCAAAAACACTCGATATGGTGCGCTCGGCCACCAGATCGAAAACGTCCCTCCACAACCTGCGCGACCAGCGGATTCAGGGCCGGCTCGGCACCATACTGCGGTGTGCCGGGGAGGACTCACGATGGCGACGAAACGTCCCGGTCGGGGGCCAAGGCCACGAATGGAGTGTCTCAGCTAGAAAATCCGGTTGTCGTTCAGTCTTGATGCGGAAGGGCGATAAGATTCGGCGACGAGTTTGGGAAAGACGTCTGCGGGATGCGCCCGGACGGAGGAAAATGTCGATTGTGGTCAGTGCCGCAAGCCGCATCGCCACACGGTGGGCCAAGGTTGTTTTGGCCGCTCTTTGGCAAAAACGGAACAGTGGGCCGGGCGGAGGAAAGCCGATTAGAACGGATTTGAGGGTTGCCTCCAAGTGGGCCGGCATCAACGATTGGGATTGGCCCGGAGCCAACGGCGAGGGCCGTCGTCGTGGAACGGAGGTGCCTTTCGTGCCCGGGAGCCGATAGAATGGTTGCTTCGTGTTGAACTTCGATGAAGCGGTTTTAAAACCTGTCATCGGAGTGGCCGGGTCTGACCAACGGGAAGGCCCGGACCGGTAATCACAGGGCCATCCGTTTCGCGCCGGCCTTGCCACCCGCACGAAGACAGGTTTTGAAACCGCTTCGATGTTTGTTGATGCGGGACGGGGCTTCTGGTGACACTGCGAACCGAGAATCCGTCGACCGTTCGCCCCAGTGGGACGTCGTGATATGCTTGGGATGAAGAAAGTGCTCGTGGGTGTCGACGGCGTGCCTGCGGATGAGAATCCGGACGTGCTCGTGCTCCCTCCGCCGACGCGCGAAGCGGTGAATCTGGCTGTGCGGTTGGCGGAAGCCTCCGGGGCGGAGTTGACGTTCTTCCTCGTGACCGAAGCCTGTTGCGAAGAAGAACAAGCGATCGTCGAGGCAGAGGCGAAAAAGTTACTAGCGGCGTTGGCCGATGAGGCGGCTCGTCGCGGGGTGACTGTTCAGACTCAAGTCGCAACCGGTCGCCCCTGGATGGAGATCATCAAGGAAGTGCTCCGCGACGGGCATCAGATGGTGATGGTCGGGTCGCGCCAGCATTCGCGAGCACGGCGGATGGTCTTGGGAAGCACGGGGACAAAACTGTTGCGGAAGTGTCCCTGCCCTGTGTGGGTCGTTCGTCCGGAAGAGGCGGCCGAGGTCCGCACGGTGGTCGTCGCCGATGATCTCACCAAGGTCGGCGAACGTTGTCTCGATCTGGGAGTTTCTGCGGCCCGATATCTGGATGCGCGGCTGCTGGTTCTTCATGCGATTGAGCTTCCGTTGGAACGGCCGCTTCGCCGCAGCGGGGCCGCGCCCCAAGAACTCGACGACTATCGGGACAAGATTCGGACTGACGCCGAGCAAGCGATCAACGAACGATTGGCGATGACTGATTTTCGCACGATCGGTCAAGGGACCCGCATTGAAGTCAAGACAGGCCGGCCCGATTTGGTGATCGAACATGCGATCGAGGAGCACTCGGCCGGCTTGCTGGTCATGGGCACGATCGCCCGCGGGGGCGTGCCGGGGCTGCTGCTCGGCAACACGGCCGAACGCCTGGTGCCGGTGGTCAACTGCTCGGTGATCGCCGTCAAGCCGGACGATTTCGTCTCCCCGATCCAACCCGACTGACCGAAGTCAGTTGTGCAGACACCCGGTGTCTCATTGGTGGAAGGACGTTGGCCGGCAGGTGCCGCAACCCTTGACATTGAAACTTGGTCTCACAATTGAGACACCGGGTATCTTCGCCCGCCGTCTCCGCCAAAGCCGCTCATGCCGGATGACCGCATCTATCTTGATCATCATGCGACGACCCCTTGCGACCCGCGTGTGTTGCAGGTGATGTGGCCGTGGTTCGCTGAGCGTATGGGCAATGCATCCAGCACGAGCCACTCGTTCGGTACGGAAGCGCGGGACGCGGTGGAAGGAGCGCGGCGTCAAATCGCGGAGAGCATCGGTTGTCAGGCGGAGGAGATCATCTTGACCAGTGGGGCGACGGAGTCGAATAACCTTGCAATCAAGGGCCTGTACGAAGGGTCTCGCGGGGGGCAGCATTTGATGGTCAACGCGGCTGAACACCGAGCCGTCCTCGACCCGGCGCGACGGCTGCAACGCCGCGGTTCCCTGCTGACCGTTCTGCCGGTTGACCAATTCGGGCGCGTCGATCCTGACGAAGTTGATCAGACCATCCGACCGGAAACCGAACTCGTTTCCGTGATGGCGGCGAACAATGAAGTCGGCACGCTGAATCCGCTCGCCGCCATTACAGAGGTATGCTCGCGAAAAAACGTGCTGTTGCATTGCGATGCGGCACAGGCGGTCGGGCATGTTCCTGTGGACGTCGCCGCGTTGCCGGTTGATCTGATGAGCTTCACCGCTCACAAGCTGTATGGACCGCCGGGGATTGGCGCGCTGTATGTTCGCCGCCGCCAGCCACCGGTTCGGCTGCAGTGTCAAATCGACGGCGGGGGGCACGAACGCCGGCTGCGCAGCGGGACGCTGCCGGTGCCGCTCATCGTTGGTTTCGGAGAAGCGTGCCGCATCGCAATCGAAGACATGGCTGAAGAAACGCAGCGGCTAGAGCGGCTCCGGAGACGCCTTCACGAACGGATCACGGAGGAGTTGGGCGATGTCACCCTCAACGGACATCCGACCGAGAGACTGGCGGGGAACCTGCATCTCAGTTTCGGCGGCGTTGACGGGGCTGCACTGTTGGCGGGGCTGAACGGCCTGGCGGTCAGTTCCGGGTCAGCGTGCACGTCGGCGGACCCGGAGCCGAGCCACGTGCTGCGGGCGATGGGCGTCTCGGAACCATTGAGCCTGGCGAGCCTGCGGTTCGGAATTGGCCGCTTCACGACAGATGAGGAGATCGAGCGCGCGGCCCAGGTTGTGATCAACGCGGTGAAGCGTCTCCGCGCCGATCGCGAATTGGGCCAACTTTGCTGATTCGACCGGCAACTGCCGACGGGTGGCGGGGGCGCGTTGCTGCACACGACAACGAAAAGCCTTCCGCTTCAGGGGCCGAGAGCGATTCACGTTTCGTCAACACGGCCCCCGTGATCGGTGCGGGACGATGACCGCCCGACAGGGGTGCGCCTGAAAACATAGGAAGTCGGGGCCTTCGGGGTTGTGACATTCGGGTTATTGACTGATCCGAATGTTCCCCTCAGGAGACCCCGGCATGACGGAATACGTTATCTCATTGGGCGTACATTGTGCGTTCTCGGAGATGGCCGTGGTGAGGGGAACCGGAAAACTTGTGGCACGGGATCGCTGCGAGACCAGTGTCCCGGCGCTGGTGAAGATGCTTTCGGCGGTCCGGCGGTTCGGCGGCCGAGGCGGCTGACCTTCAA
>JAJDEI010000161.1 GCA_029259845.1 Planctomycetaceae bacterium
TGATCATCCACCCCCACAAAACGCGTTCCGCTCAACATGCTCGTTGCTCCTTTTCGAAGACCTCGGATCGTCCAGCAAACCCAAGTCCGAACACTCCCCGAGCAACGGGCCTTGCATACCCCGCTGGGGTGAGGTTGCGGCAACGAAGGTGTGCTCTCTGACCGACACGGGGGCCGTCACGCGGTTTATTCACTGTCCACAACCCCAGGTTTCCGAGCGGTTGGCCAATCATCGATTTCAGGTCGCCCCAGCCACCCGCCGCGGCATGGATTCTCACGCAGAGATTTGTTCAGTGGCAATCCTTTCGCCCATCTGAGAGATTACGGACTCGTTGGACCTGATGGGCCGACATGGTATACTGAAGTTCAGATTCATTGAACTGGTAGGGAGGCCTTGGGGTGACGTTTTCGCCGAACACGATCCATCGCCATGACTGTGTTGCCGCGCTCCGGCAACTTCCTGAGGACAGCGTCGACCTCGCCTTCGCCGATCCGCCGTTCAACATCGGCTATCAGTATGATGTCTACAACGACGCGCAGGACGCGCAAAGCTACCTGTCGTGGAGCCGCGAGTGGCTGACGGGGGTGCGCCGGGTTCTCAAGCCGAATGGGGCCTTCTGGCTCGCCATTGGGGACGACTACGCGGCCGAACTGAAGGTGCTCTCCCAGGAGATCGGGTTCCACTGCCGAAGTTGGGTCATCTGGTACTACACCTTCGGCGTGAATTGCAAAAGGAAGTTTAACCGGTCACACGTGCACCTGTTTCATTTTGTGATGAACCCCAAGGAGTTTACGTTCAACCGGCAGTCGGTCGCAGTGCCTTCCGCTCGCCAACTGGTGTACGCCGACTCGCGTGCGAACCCCGAAGGACGGCTGCCTGATGACACCTGGATATTGAGGCCACAAGACTGCGCCAGCGGCTTCACCCCGAATGAGGACACCTGGTATTTCCCCCGCGTGGCCGGCACCTTCAAGGAACGGGCCGGCTTTCACGGCTGCCAGATGCCCGAGCAACTGCTGGGCCGGATCATCAAGGTGAGTTCCAACAAAGGCGGCCTTGTTCTTGATCCGTTTTCAGGCAGCGCCACCACGCTTGCCGTCGCCAAAAAGCTCGGCCGTGAGTATCTCGGTTTTGAGATTTCCGAGGAATACGTGACGCGCGGGCTCAGCCGTCTGGAGGCCATCAATCCCGGCGATCCTCTCGACGGTGCGCCCGAACCGTTGGTCAGCGCCCCGTCCACACAGGAGAAGTCGCATCAGCCAAAGTCGCATGAGACAAACGGAAAAAACGCCTCTCGAAAGGCGACCCTCAAGCCGCGGCGGCAGGAGACCATCGACGAACGGCGCGTGATCGAGGCGTTCCGCAAGACGTACGACGGTTTCTCCGTCGATCGCGTTGTCGCGGACCGGGACCGCAATGCGGATTTCTTGAGTCAGTGCGAACAACTCGGTCTCGCCGGAAGTCCCGCCGAACTCAACCGCACGCTGTTTCGCCTACGGAAAGCGGGGCGGCTGGTCAGCCTTCCCACTCTGCATCGGACCACGTTCGATTGGGAGGAGTGCGATCCGTTCCTGGATGCAAGCGAAATCGCTCTCAGCCAAATGCTCGCGTCCGGCTGCCCCACGCTGGACGAAGTCCTCTGCGACCCCGACACCGCCGCCGAATTCGATCGGATCGCCATGAAGTTCGCGCCGGGACACACATCACTGCAGTACCGCTGGGCTGCATTGAAACTCAGAAAAGCCGCAAAAACGGCCAGGATCCGGTCCGAAAGTCTTCATCCGGTCTCCCTTAACCGACAACCGCAGTTGCCGATCGATGAACTCGGTTCAACCATAATCACCAGTGAGCCAGGCGTCTATTTCGTCTATAGCGGGCAACGTAAGGTCTTGTTTGTTGGCGAGTCACTGAACTTGCAACGGCGACTTAGCCGAGCCTTTGTGAAGCCAGAACACGCCGCTGCTTGGAGGACTTTTGGATCATCGATTCGCGTGAAATTCCGTGCCCTGGAGAAACTTCCCCAATGTGGCTCTCAAGCGACACCACAGCTTCTCGCCTACAAGTCACTGCTCGTGTCAGCTCGCAGACCCGCCCTCAATATTGCGACTTCTGGAGCCATATGAGCAACGTCCTCCGTGGCGCATTCACCGCAGCTCACCGAGGCTTTTCCTCCGACCGAGTGATCGCTGACGTCGATCTCAACAAACGTTTCATTGACGAGTGCCGCAGTCGCGGGCTCGCAAGAGACGTTGCCTCGCTCAACCAGGACCTTCTGAGTCTGCGTAAACGAAGCGGACTCAAAGGAATCACAACGACTCGCCGGACAGTGTTTAGCGACGATGACGAGTATCGCTTCGCCAGCGAAATGGCAGTCAGGTTTCTCGAAAGGCGAGACCAAATCACTCTCGATGCAATTCTATGTGATCCAGAGCGTGCTGCTGAGTTTGACCAAGTCGCGGCGAAGATCGCACCTGGATTCGATTCGCTCCGGTATCGCTGGGCCGCACTGAGGCTACGCAAATCAACGAACCTCAGTCCTGAGCAGTTTTCCCATATCTTGCCTTCGGTAGACGTCGTCGTTGTACGCGTTGCTGACCTCAACCTAAACACACTTCCAGTACAGGAAGGGCTTTACGTTTTCTTCACAAGAGACACGGCACTCTATGTCGGTGAAAGTGGGAATCTTCACCGTCGTTTGAAAAAACATATGGATCATTCGGACAACAAAGGACTGGCACAATGGATGTGGAAACATGGCACCGAAGAACTGCACATTGAGTTCCACATCCTACCGAATGATGCCAGCACTGCGGCTAGGAGAGCGCTGGAGAAAGAGATGATTCAGTCGCGGCGCCCGTTGTTCAACGTTCAGTGAGAACATTCCAACGCGGCCTTATGACCTGTTCTGTCAATTCAAGATGGCACTCACGCCACCCACTCGTCGATCACCTTCCCGGCGACGTCGGTCAGGCGGAAGTCGCGGCCTTGGAAGCGGTGGGTGAGGCGGAGGTGGTCGAGGCCGAACTGTTGGAGCATGGTGGCGTGCATGTCGTTGGGGTGGACCGGGTTTTGGGCGACCCCCCAGCCGATCTCGTCCGACTCGCCGTACACCTGCCCCCCCTTGATGCCTCCGCCGGCGAGAAACATGCTGAAGGCGAAGGGGTGATGGTCCCGTCCGGTGACGGTGCCGTCGGCGTTGCGGTTCTCGCCCAGGGGCGTGCGGCCGAATTCGCCGCCCCAGACGACCATGGTTGAGTCCAGGAGCCCCCGCTGTTTGAGGTCGGCAATGAGCGCGGCGATCGGCTGATCCGCCATGCCGGCGTTGTAAGTGAGTTCGTTGTCCAGGTTGGAATGGTGGTCCCATGAGGCGTGGATGATGTTGATGAACCGCACGCCGCGTTCGACCATGCGGCGGGCGAGCAGGCAGTTGCGGGCGAACGCGCCCCAGGATCCGGGTCCGACGCCGCGCGAGGCCTTGTGGTCCTTCGGTTCCTTGCGGCCGACGCCGTAGGCATCAAGGGTCGCCTGTGTTTCACCGGACAGGTCGATCAGTTCGGGGGCCGAGGACTGCATGCGGAACGCCAACTCGTAACTGGCGATGCGGCTGGCGATCTCCGGATCGTGCATCGTTGCGAGCCGCTGCGAGTTCACCTCCCGCAGCACGTCGAGGCCCTTCCGTTGCAACTCGTTGGGCAAGCCGGCCGGATTGTCGAGGTTGAGCACCGGCTCTCCCTGATTGCGGAACAACACGCCCGCATGCACCGACGGCAGGAACCCGCTCTGCCACAACGTCGCCCCGCCGGACGATCCGCGGCCGGCGGTCAGCACGACGTAGCCCGGCAGGTTCTGCGATTCGCTCCCCAGGCCGTACGTCAGCCAGGAGCCCATCGACGGCAGCCCGAACGAAGCCCGCCCGCACTGCATGAGCAGTTGGCCGGGGTGATGGTTGAACTGGTCGGTGTGCATCGACCGCACGAGCAGCAGGTCGTCCGCGACGCTGCCGATGTGAGGCAGCAGGTCCGAGAGTTCCATGCCGCACTCGCCGTGCTTCTTCCACGAGCGGCTGACCGGTGCCATCAGCCGGGCCGTCTCCGGCTTGAGGAACGCAAACCGAACGCCCTTGTACATCGACTCGGGCAACGGCTGGTTGTGCAACTCCATCAGCTTGGGCTTGGGGTCGAACAGGTCCAGATGGCTCGGTGCCCCCGCCATAAAGATGAAAATGCACGCCTTGGCCTTGGCATCGAAGTGCGGCTGCTTCGGCGCCAGCGGATTGACCGCATCCAGACTCACGGCCGAATTGCTGTCCGCCAGGACGCCATCCGCAGCGAGCATCGATCCGAGACCGACCGCACCCAGGCCACTGGCGCCCGACAGCAGAAACTCCCGCCGGGATCGTTCGGCGGATTGGTAGGCAAGTTCACGAAAGGCGGACGTCATGGGGAGCGGTCTCCGGTTTCGCTTGACTGTCGGAAAATGGCCGCGAGCGAACACGAAAAGCCCGGCAGCACGTCTTCGCCGCTCAGACTGTCATGAACGTGCAAGAGCGAGGGATCACCACCCGACGCGCGATGCACCATCACCGTCTGCTGCTCAGGGTTGATGCCCCAAACCAACTTGACACCGGCGTCGAGGTATTCGCCAACCTTGTCCGTCACCGCGTAGTAGCGATCGGTCGGGGAGATGACTTCGGCAACGACTTCCGGAACGACGGGGACGAATCCCTCCGGGATCTCTTCGCTATCCAACCGACCTCGACAAACGAAAAACACATCCGGCTTACGAACGTTCTCCGGGTCGTTCAGGTAGCAGCGGATGCCGGCATCGGAGGGGAAGGCCCAGCCGTTATTTCCCCACTCGGAATAAGAATCGAGTTCTGCAAACAACCGTCCGGCGATCCAACCTGCACGTGCACCCATCGGCTCAATCTCCACAAGCTGGCCATCCACCAATTCATACCGGTCACCGTCCGGCATGTTGAGCAGATCATCGGCGGTGAACTTCATCAATGGTCTCCGGCCAGGATCGAGATTCAAACATCATACCACGAACGCCCCCCAACCCCCAAACAACCAATGAGCCAAATCCGTTAGCGACGAGGCAACGCCGAGTCCCACCATGCACGTCCGTTTTTTGTGCCGCTGCGGGGAACGGCGAATCCGCGAGCCAACCCCGCGCTCGCCGTTGGCTCGCGGCTAACGCGTCCGGTCATATCGGCATGCCCGTTGAGAACACATGTCCGTTGATATCGGTTGAGTCGCCGACGTAGAATTCGACCGGCGGCGGCTCATGGTTGGGGCCCGCCTTCGGTCCCTCGGTTTTGGACAAGGGGAGAGATCCATGCGTTTGAGCCTGTTGCTGCCGTGTACCGTCATCGGAGGACTGATTGGGGTTTCCGTGTTCGGTCAGTCCGGGGAGGAACCGGCACCCACCGAAGAGTCGTTTGGCAACCCTATCAGTGAAGCGGTGGAGGAACCGGCGCTGCCTCAACCTCAATCGTTTAATCGACCGTCGCATCCGCCGACAGCGGAGAGCGTCGTTCAGGAGGAACAGGAGCTGCGTCGGCAGTACCGGGAACTGATGGAATTGAAGTCGGGCCTGATGGACCGGTCGGAACTCCGCGCGGCGATCAACGGTGCCGTTGAGGACATCAACCAACTCCGGGCTGCCGAGAAGCTGGACGAAGCCCGGGAGAATCTGCTCGAACTGGTGAAAATGCACCCGCAGACGAAAGCTGCTGCGGCGGCTCGGAACATGCTGCAGGTGAGGCCGGAAGGACCATTCGTCCCGACTCGTGATACGCCGAACGGACCGTACACTGCTCCGTCGGACGGACAAATTCTAATTCCAAGAGGAACCTACGAACCCTCTTCAAATCGTCGAAAAAAGGCGCCGACGGTCGATCCAACGAAAGCTCGCATCAGTCTGCCGACGCCACCGAACTCGTGAGCCTCACACCGACCGCAGCGTCGTCTCCAGCGGGACGAAGTCCGCTTCGCGGTGATGCGGTGGGGGAAATCGGGTAGCACGGGTTGTCCCACCCCGTGTCGCCCCGCGACAAGAAGCCGCAGTGAAGTCGCCCGATGAATGACAAACCGACCGATGAATGACCAAGCGTGTGGTGAAGGACAGGCTTCTTGCCGCTGCGCGGCCTCGGTTGGGACAACCGGTGCTGCCCGAAGTTCCCTGCGAAACGGGCCGATTGAATGCCAACATGACCTGGCAACTCATGACACTCGACGGTTGAGCCGATGCCACTGAAACTTCGAGTCTCACACTGACCGCAGTGTCGTCTCTAACGGGACGACGTCCGGTTCGTGGTGACGCCGCCGATGCGGCGCAGGGATGGGTAGTGAGGGTCGCTCGTCACTCCCGCCCGGACCGAACAGGGTCACACGGGCGGCGGCCAGCAGGCCTTTGAGACTGCCGAACGTCGCGTGCACGGCGGAGGGTTCGTAGCCGCTGTGGACCATGCAGTCGCTGCATTTGGGGTTGCCGCTCGCGCAGCCGTACGCGGGCCAGTCGGTCGTCTCCATCAGCTCCTGAAAACTGGCCGCGTAGCCCTCGTTCATCAAGTAGCACGGCTTCTGCCAGCCGAACAGGTTGTACGTCGGGTTGCCCCAGGGGGTGCATTCGAGGTCGAAGTTGCCTCGCAGGAACTCCATAAACAGGGGGGACTGGTTGAATCGCCACTTGGGTTTTGTCGCAAGGCCACGGGTTGCAACCCGTGGCCTTGGTGCTTGGGGGGCGAGGATGCGGCGGAACAGGGATGTTGTCTCCTCGCGGTGCAGAAAGTGCTCCTGATCGGGAGCCTTTTCATACGGGTAACCGGGGGAGACCATCATGCCTTCAACGCCCAGTTCCATGAGGGCATCGAACATCGCGCGCACCCGCTGCGGGTCGGCATGATTGAACAGCGTGGTGTTGGTCGTCACCCGAAATCCGCGATCCACCGCCGCGCGAATGGCCGAGACGGCGACGTCGTACACCCCCGCGCGGCAGACCGCCTCATCGTGCTCCTCCTGCAGGCCGTCGACGTGCACCGAAAATGAGAGGTACTTTGACAGCGTGAACTTGTCGAGGTGTTGCTCCAGCAGGAGGCCGTTGGTGCAGAGATAGACGTACTTCTTCCGCGCGACGAGCCCGTCGACGATCTCGACAATCTCCGGATGCAACAGCGGCTCGCCGCCGGGCAGCGAGACCATCGGTGCCCCGCATTCATCGACCGCGTCGAAGCACTGCTGCGGGGTGAGATGCCGCCGCAACGTCTCAGCGGGGTGCTGAATTTTCCCGCACCCCGCACACGCCAGATTGCACCGAAACAGCGGCTCCAGCATCAGCACCAGCGGGTACCGCTCAATCCCCCGCAGCTTCTTGCCCAGCACATAGCTGGCGACGGTCCACATTTGCGAAACGGGAACAGGCATTTGGCTTGAGTGTCGAGAGTGGAGACAGGAGAGTAAGCTATGTGTTCGTGGCGTGAGGGTCATAGCACGTCGATGTCCGGACGTCTGCGCCAAGTCGATCTCCGGAAGACACCCGGTGCATCCGCTCAATCGTGGAGGGTGGCTGGGGCAATCTAAGATGGATGATTGACAAGCCGCACGGAACTCGGGGGCTGTGGACAGTGAACAAACCGCGTCACGGCCCCAGTGTTCCGTCTGAGGACAAGTTTCCGATGCCTCAACATCGCCCCAGCCACCCTGACGATGCCCGGACGTCTGCGCCAATTCGGTCGCCGGAAGACACCCGGTGTCTCACTCACGAGTTCGTGCCCGGAAACCTGATTCCCACAAAAATGCCGAACAACGATCTTGAACGATTCGAGACACCGGGTGTCTGGCCGCCGTGAACTCTCAACCCTCAACTCTCAACTCTCAACTCTCCGTCGGCGGCGTCGTCCTTTGCGGCGGGCGCAGCAGTCGCATGGGTCAGCCGAAAGCATGGCTGCCGTTTGGTGAGGAGACGATGCTCGAACGGGTCGTGCGGACGCTGCAGGAGGCCGTCTCGCCGGTCGTGGTGGTGGCGGCTCCCGATCAGGACGTGCCGCCGCTGCCCGCCGACGTGCGCATCGTTCGGGATGAAAGAGAAGGGCTGGGACCGCTGGCCGGATTGGCCGCCGGACTCACCGCGCTGAGTGACCACGCCGACGCCGCTTATGTTTCGTCATGTGATGTTCCGCTGCTCCGCCCCGCGTTCGTGCGCGCCATCATCGGACGGTTGGATCAGTTCGACTTGGTGATCCCTCGCGAGGACCGCTACCATCACCCGCTGGCGGCGGTGTATCGGACTGCGCTCGGCGAGCGATGCAACACTCTCCTCGCCGCAGGGCGGCGGCGGCCGCTGGAGTTGGTCCGGGCTTCGCGGTCCTGTGAAATCGACGTCGACGAATTGCGATCGTCCGACGCCGACCTTCGTTCACTTCGCAACGCCAACACCCCGGACGAATACGCCGCCCTGCTCACGCTGGCCGGATTCAATATGCCCTCCACCTGATTCATCGCTTCGCATGGACACTCCCCCACAAACCCACGACCCATCCCCCCATGACGACGTCCGCATGCGGGGTTTCGCGGCGAGGTCGACGGTGGATGATGCCGTGCGCTGGGTCGACGAGCACACTTGCCCCCTTCCGCCGGCCAAGGAACCGATCACGACGGCGCATCGCCGCGTGCTGGCGGAGAACGTCGTCTCGGCGATCAACGTGCCGGCGTTCGTTCGTTCGGCGATGGACGGTTACGCCCTCCGTGCGGCGGAGTCCTCCGGAGCCGGAATGTACAACCCGCTCACGTTCGCCGTCGTGGGACAATCGCTGCCGGGACGGGCATGTGGCCGAACGGTTGGAGCGGGCGAAGCGGTTCGCATCATGACCGGTGCCCCCCTGCCGTTGGGAGCCGATGCGGTCGTCCCGGTCGAAGTGGCGCAGGAATCCGAGGGACGAGTCGCGATCACCGACACTGTCGCTGTCGGCAAACATGTCGGGAGTATCGGCGAGGACATCGCCGCCGGGACCACCGTGCTGCAGGCAGGACGACGCCTCCGCCCGCAGGACGTGGCCGTTCTCGCATCGCTGGGCATCGCGGAGGCGCCGGTCGTCGGGCAGCCGCGTGTGCGGATCATCGTCACCGGCAACGAACTCGTGCAGCCGGGCGAGCAGCGCGGCGAGCATCAGATTTTTGAGGCGAACTCCCACCTGCTCCGCGGACTGATCCCGCGTGACGGAGGCATCGTCGCGACGGTCGAGCATGTGCCGGACGACCGCGACGCGATCCGCGCAGCTCTCATCGCTCCGGGAGCCGACGTCGTGCTCGTCTCCGGCGGGTCGAGCGTGGGAGCCGAGGACCATGCCCCGTCGCTGGTGGCGGAAGTGGGCCAACTGGCCATCCACGGCATCGCCATGCGCCCCTCGAGTCCGACCGGCATCGGCCGCATCGGCGAGACGCTCGTCTTTCTGCTGCCGGGGAATCCCGTCTCCTGCCTGTGCGGGTACGACTTCTTCGCCGGCCGCGCCATCCGTCTATTGTGCGGACGCTCCCCCGACTGGCCCTACCGCCACTCCACCGAACCCCTGGCCCGCAAGATCGTCTCCGCCATCGGCCGGGTCGACTACTGCCGCATCCGCCGCGACCTCGCCGGCATCGTCCCGCTCGCCATCAGCGGCGCCTCAATCCTCTCCTCCACCACCCGCGCCGACGGCTTCGTCATCCTCCGCGCCGAATCCGAAGGCCACGCCCCCGGCGGGACGGTCACAGTCCACTGGTACGACGACTGACCCTGCCCCGCCAATCAGAGCCCCGAGCGTGAGCGACGGGACAAGCAGACAGCTCGCACGCCGAACCTTCAACGTCCGTCGCAAGACAGAAAAAGGAAACGCGGATGCAGCGGATTGGGACGGGCTGCCGCAGATCGTAGCAGACCAAACCCCGGATCCGCTCCGATCCGCCTGATCTGCCGCGTTCCCTTCTCGTGTCGTCAAGCATTATGCGCATGCGGGGCGGGCACATCGCCATGTCTCCCCTGCTTCGCGATGCGGATCCGGTGCCCACCGATGAGAGCCAAGTTTTTTGAGAATCTCAGAGAGTCACCGAAACCACGCTTGACGTATAAAGACCGGTCTGTATACTTCGTGCATGGCGAAGAGGAAAACCGAGTCTGATGCGCGGCGGCGAATCGTCGAAACAGCCGAGCGGCTCTTCTACGCAGAAGGGGTGCGAGCGGTGGGGATCGACCGGATCATCGCCGAGGCGGACGTGGCCAAGATGACTTTGTACAACCACTTCTCTTCGAAGGACGATCTGATTCTCGCGGTGTTGCAGTACCGGGAGGAGAAGGTCAATGAGATGTTCGCACAGTCGATCGAGCGTCATGAAAAGAAGGGGATGGATCGCCTTGAAGCGTTTTTCGCAGCCTTGAAGGATTGGTTCCGAAGCACGGGCTTCCGGGGTTGTTCTTTCATCAATGCTTCCGTCGAACTGGCGGACCCCGGCCATCCGGCTTCGCAGTTCTCGGCGGCGCACAAAGAAGGCTTCCATAACATGCTCAAGGAGATCATTACGCAATCCCGCGGGCCGAAGGCGGCATCTGCCGCACCCGCGATTGCCTTGCTGGTCGAGGGGGCCATCGTGACAGCCGCGATGGAAAGGCGGCCCGATGCCGCTGACGTTGCCCGAGATGCAGCGTTGGCGCTGTTGCCGATGAAGCGGAACAGGAGGACGTGAGCCTCTCACTTTTTTACGAAGAACAAGACAGACCCGTCTGTATTCATTGATTCGGAAGTCGCTGAGTCCGGTGTGTTGCCGGCCAAGGCGCTTCCAAGATTTCCAAACCGCAGGAGAAGAAAGATGCAACGCCTGAATTCCGTGAATCCCGAACTTGCAGAAGGCCGCGCCAGGGAACTGTTGGATACGGTGAGCCAAACCTTCGGAGCGACTCCCAACACCACGAAGGTGATGGCCAACTCGCCGGCTGTCCTCGAAAGTTTTCTTGCGTTCAGCCAGGCGATGGGACAAGCAGCCATCGGAGAGAAACTCCACAACCAGGTGAAGTTGTCCACCAGCGAGTCGAATTCGTGTCACTACTGCACGTCACTGCTTTCCGCCGTGGGGCCCAGCGCGGGTTTGACAGCCGATGACATCCTCGCCGGTCGCACCGGCAGTTCCAAGGACCATCGCACCGACGCTGCTCTGAAGTTTGCCGAGGCGGTGTTGGAACACCGCGGAAAGGTGAGTGGCGACCAACTCGACGCTGTTCGCGACGCCGGCTTCAACGACGCCGAGATCGTTGAGATCGTTGAGATCGTCACCAGTGTTGTTTTGGGCTGCTTTACCAACTTCCTGAACAACGTGGGCGACACGGAACTCGACGTCCCCCATGCCGAGCCCGTACAGGCTTGCCCGACGGACGCCGCATGCCCCGTGTGACGAGTCGTCGAACAAACGTGCCCCGGGCCTCGTCGAATTCTTCGCGAGGCCCGGCTGCTCATTCTTTGCGCGAACTCCGGCCCGTAAGGAGTCTTTTGATGAGCCAGTCTCCCAGCGACGTCGCCTTCACTCCCGCCGTCAAGGCGGTTCAGACCGAAAAGGGTTCCCGAACAGCCTACGCCCGAGTCGAGTCGGGCAGTGGCTGGCAGACGAAGGTGACGCCGGAACTCACAGCGTTTCTTGCGGGCCTGGATATGTTCTACCTGGGAACATCCAATGCGGAAGGCCAGCCCTACATTCAATACCGCGGCGGCCCCCCCGGTTTTCTCAAGGTGATCGATGAGGAGACTCTGGGCTTCGCCGACTTCGGCGGCAATCGACAATACATCACGTTGGGAAACCTGGATGACAATTCCAAAGCATTCATTTTCCTGATGGATTACGCCGGTAGCCGCCGCATCAAACTCTGGGGCACGGCTCGGGTCGTGGAAGACGATCCCGTTCTGCTCGAAGGCCTGCATGACGCGGAATATCCGGCCAGGGTTGAACGCGCGATCCTGTTCTCTGTCAAAGCATGGGACGTGAACTGCCCGCAGCACATCCACAAACGGTTTCCGCAATCAACGGTCGCTCCGGTCATCGAGAAGCTGCAACGACACGTTGATGAGCTTCAGGCGAGGCTCGCGGAATACCAGGAGCGTGAGAGATCGGCCACGGCTTTCATTGCGACAGACAAGCCAGGATCGGCCCGGTAGTGGGGGCGTAACGAAGTGGAATCCACCATCCCAGCGGTGGGTTTCGCTACGCTGCACCCCG
>JAJDEI010000162.1 GCA_029259845.1 Planctomycetaceae bacterium
GGTCGGGGCTTTGGCCGCGGATGACGAGGCCGTCGGACGAACCGGAACGGGCTCTGTTGGCGGAGTCGAAGCCGAGATACCCCCCGGCACCGGCGACGCTCGTAAGTCCGACGGAAACCTCGAACCCTCCGACCACTCCCAAGGCGACCGGCCCCAGCACGGCTGCCGTCGCCACAAGCGCGCCACGCACATACGGATTCTCCCAGGCATCCTCGGCGATGTCGCCTACGTCGTCGCCCAGGTCCTCGAAGAAGTCGTCCGTGTCTTCCAGGAACTTGCTGAACAGCGACGTGCCGGTCGGGTCGGTGAAGGTTTGGGGGCTGTTGCCGGTGTAGCGGGTGAGGTTGGTGTCGCCGGCGGCGAAGCCGAGCGGGTCTTCGGAGAGGAACTTGCCGACCGAGCCGTCGTACCAGCGGGCGCGGTTGTATTGCAGCTCCGCGTCCGCGTCCCAGATGCGGCCGGTGTAGGTGTAGAAGAACTCGGTCGTCGGGCTAGTGTCGCTGGTGATCGCCCCGTAGGAGCTGTAGTTGAAGTGCCGCACGATGCCGAAGCCGCCGGCGTTGTACTCCACCACGTCCCTGACGCTGCCCAGCTGATCGCCCAGCGCCCACCGCGTCTTGATCCCCGACTCCCAACGGGCCAACACGTCATCGGTCCCCGGTCCGTGCAGGTACCAACTGGCAAACGCACTCCCCCCGCCGCGGGTGGCCCGGCCGATACGGCTGGGTTGCGAAGCAACAGGATGCCTCACACTCAGTATCCGGACGTTCCTGACACATCGCGAGCCGAGTGGGAGGCAGGGCTAACGCCTTTTTCAAGATGGGCGGAGTTTGACGGCAGGCGAAATCGACGCAACTCGTTGTCAGTCAACGAAACCGTCGTGAAATCGCCACCCGCACAGTCTTCCCACTGTGAAAAAAACTTTCGCCCTGGAGTGTGAGGCATCTTGTGCCTGCGGCCCCCAGCCGTGCCGGCTGGGCCACCCTGCGTGAGATATTCAATCGCTGAGCACGCGGGCGGTCCCGGCGGGGACAGAATCGACGACAACCGCCCTCTCCCGCAGACTGCGGATTCGCCGGCGGATGTCCAAGTGGATGCGATCGTCCCACTCGGCAGCAACGTGAGCCTTGAAGTCGATCGTGGAGTCGTAGTGCGGGCCCTTCTCGATCAGGTATCCGTGTCTCGGATCGCCCAAGTCAATGTTCTCAACGCGCGGTTCGTCGGGCCAATGGCGCCAACTGAGCTTGTGCCGCGTGAAGTAGTTGACGGCGTGGGACACGTTCTGGGGCAGTCCCCCGGACCGTTTTCCGTTCACCGTCCGCGCGAGTGACGAGGGATCGAGAAAGACCACCTCCTCGACAGGAATCGCCGGAGCTTCCGTGAGCTGTTCGCAGACTTCGCGCGCGGTGTGTCCGCCCCAACTATTTCCGATGATGACCAGCCGCTCGTCAGGATGCTCGGACCGCTGCTCGCGGATGAATTCGGCGATTCCTCGCGCCATCGGCGGCTTCCGCATCCGAATGTTGCCGGCGCGCGTGCCGTTCCAGTTGAAGTATTCCGCAGCGATCCCGTCCCCTTCCTGCAGATCGCGACACAAGCGGTACATGCCGCTGTTCCCGCCACGTCCGGCGTTGTCGTTCACCTGGTCCGGCGTGGGGTCGGAGACGAACCCGCCGACCAACACGACCATCAGCGGCCGCGGATCGGCCGTTCGCGCGACCCCGGTCTCTGAATCGGTCGCGAAGGACAAGAGCACCAGCATTGCGCCCAGCGTCGCTTCCATCCGAGTCACTCCGTCTCAACAAGGCTTCTTTCGCGTCAAAGGTTTCCACAGTCCTCAGAATAGCATGATCGTCAAACGAAGGCTGCGGCAACTCCCCGACATTGCAGCTTAGGGAAACTTCACCAACTAGGGAAACTTCTGCAGACACAAGCATCGTGCGGACTTCGCCCAAGTTTCTCGGCCGCCGCGACGCCTGTCGACAATTTCTCCAGGAGATTCGAACGGCTGCGGTGCTACTGTGGAAGTGTCAGGCCAAATCCGTTCATCACGTGCGAGCCACGTTTCTGGGAGAATGAAATGAGCAAGTTCAAGACATTGGTCGGCGGCACGATTCTGGGAGCCACTGTGATGTACGTCGGCCTCCAGTATCACCTGTTGCTGGCCCCGGAAGGGTTTCTGCTCGTGCCCCGTGCCCCGCAGCACAGCCTGAAGGAAGCCTATGCGGACGTGCAAACCTGGGACGCCCAATCTTGGGCTTCGCGGCCTGAGCTTGCCTTGGCCGTCACCGAGCACGGACGGGCGGATCTAATCGGCCAAGGTGTGCAGGAGCAACTCCTCGAAGACGTGCAGAGTTCCTACAGGCCCCGGCAGCAACAACTGGGCAACTCGAACGGCCGTTGGGAGCCAGCCGCGCCGTCGGAGATTCCCGCCCCCATCGACGACGGAAAGATCGCGGGCACGCAGCCGGCTCCACACGACGGCGCAGCCCCCCGACGTGGGTTCCTCCCCCTGTCGGAGTTGTTCGGCTTCAAGTCACGCGAACGAGATCCCGCTGCGACCGGCCAATCGACACAGAAATCTTCGACACCCGTGCTCCCGGCGGGCGTAAGGACCCCTCCGCAAGTCGAATTCCTGCCCTCACCGGATGATGTTGAACTTGGCCAGCCGCAGCCATTGCCCCGCCGGCGCGGACTGCCCTGGCGACGCTCCGACGCGGAGGCCGACCAGCCGAAACGGAGCGCAAGCCGTCAGCAGGACTGGGAACCGGTCTCCTCAGCCGATGGCGAACGAAAGCGTTCCTGAGCACAGCTGTCTCAGCCACGGGGATCACGTTTTCTCGAGGCCCTCCCGAGATGCATGCGCCCACAGCATCACGGCTGAGGAGCTGCTGCAGGAGGAACCACGTGCAGCTTCTCGAGAACACGAGACAGTGCCGCGATGACGGCCGAGTTGGTTTCGTGATGCTGGGCGTCGATGAGTGCGAAGACGGAGTCTCGCGTCAGCAAGCGACTGAACCGTTCGATGTGGGCGGCCAGTTGATCGGCGGCGGCAGCACGCAGCTCCGGCTCAACCGCCGGGGCGAGGACGATGTCCACGAACCGCCGCTGCACACTCGTGCGGCCGATCCCTCCCAGCGCGGCAATGGCGTCGGCTCCGATGACCGGCTGCGCGGCCGCTTCGGACAGCGCATCCTCAGCCGCAGTCAGGTCGAACACGCCGGCAGGCGTTCCCTGGGCAATGTGACGCAACCATGAAGCAGCCGCCTGCATCCGTTGCTGCCGCTGCTCCGGCGTCAACGGGGGGGCATGGGTTTGTCCCAGCGCCGGCTCGAGTTGTCGCGGCCACCGGGATGAGTTTCCATCCGTCGCGACAAACGCACTGACCGGAACGCGGCGCAGCACTCGCAACATGTCTGCACGGGCCGCCTGCGGTGCGGCGATCACGATCGGAGTGGCCGCCGTGCGAGCATCGGCTCGCAAGTTGGCGATCGTCTGTGTGAGTTCCCAACGAATCGTGTTCGGGTGCAGGGCCACCAACGCGACGTCGCCGTGGGCGACCGCCTCGCGAAATCCCCGCTTGCCGGTGACGGCAATCGTCGTGTTGTAACCCAGATGTTTGAACATGCTGGCCGTATCGACCGCGCGGTTCGTATTCGGATCGACGACAATACACCGGGGACCGAACTCCGCCCGCAGGCTTCGGGCCAGAATCTCGATCACCCGCTGTGATCGTGGAAAACCTGTCACCGGACTCCGTTCGAGGACGGAGGCGGCGGCGGCAAATTGCACACGGTCGTTCGGA
This sequence comes from Planctomycetaceae bacterium, assembly GCA_029259845.1. Lineage (GTDB taxonomy): Bacteria > Planctomycetota > Planctomycetia > Planctomycetales > Planctomycetaceae > JAHBXU01. The sequence goes on from JAJDEI010000162.1 coordinate 3,806, forward strand.
AAATCGAGGGCGGCGATCAGAGACGACGGCCGGTCGCCACGCGCCCGCAGATTGTCGCCCGTGCCGACTTTGCCGAGGGCTGTCACCGCTGCCTCGGCCGCGGCCGCATTTCCATGTTCAATCGCCAAACCGAGCGCGAACTCGGCGAGGTCCGCACCGCTCGACACCACCCGGCCATAAGGCGTCTCCGGTCCCTCCGGCAACGGCTGATCCCAACCCGCATGAAGCCGGGAGCGGGCGAGTGAAGCGGCGAGAAACAGCGCGCGATACAGGTCGTTCTCCGGGGCTAACAGACTTGCATCTTGCGCGAGGCGCTCGGCCAAGATCATCGACGCCTCGCTCGGCGTGGTCTCTGCCCGAATCAGCCGGTTCTGATCGGCATCCCAGCTCCACAGGTCCACGGTTCCGTCTCTGCCAGCAACCCAGGGAAACTCGCCACGAAAGTGTTGAAGAGCCGCATGGAGAATCTCATGCGTTCCCCCAACAGTGTCGAGCCGGTCCGTTGCCTGCGGGTCATCGAACCGGATGCGAGCGATCGCCTGCAAAGCCGCCTGTCGCGTGGCTGCAACCTCGTCGGCAGCCAGTGCCACGGGCCAGAGGCGCGGAATGACCGCTTCGTCGCCGAGCCATCCCAGCGTTTCCACCGCGACCGCTCGTGTGCGGGGATCGGAAGCGTCGATCGCCCCCAACAGCGGATCGATCGCGACCGGGCCGAACTTGACGAGCACATACAGCAGCAGGTCACGGTCGGCGAAGTCTGCTTCGTCGCCGAGCCTCGCCAGAATCCGCGGAATCGCGTCCGTACCGAAGTGCTTGAGATCACTGATTGCCGCCTCGCGCTCATGGGGCGAACCGTGCAGGCGGGCCAGCAGGCTGTCGAAATACGCCGGATCTTTCAATTGGTTCTCAGCCGCGTTTTCCACACGACTGAGCAACTGACGTGACCCGGGAAGCAACTCTTCATTGCGGGACAAACGCAAGAACGTCGCCGTCCCGTACTTCTCCCGCAGACGCAGCAGCGCTTGATCGTCTGGTTGCATTTCCAGCATCGAATTCAGGTATCGCTGGGCGAGATCAGGCCGCTCGACCCGCAGCATCACCAGAGCGGCCTCAAAGTGCTCCTCCACGGTCTCCGGCTCGGTCGCCAGCAAACCCGGGGGCGTTTCGCCCGCCAAACCCGCATCGCCCTGTGCCATCACCCGGTCGTCCTCGAATCCGATGCCCAGGTGCAGCAAACAGAGAGCGGCGATGATTCTGGTCTTGGTCATGACATCCCTTCGGGCATCGCCGGCGCGCAGTGCTCGCAGGCGAAAGACACTCGCAAACAGAAGACGGAAACACGGGGAGGAGGTTGCGGTGGGCCGCTCGTGGAACAAGTCCTCGACTCGCCGGACGGCGACACCGCGTGGCGACCCGGGGACCTGATCCGCAACGTTGCCGCAACCATCGCAGCTTGCCGAACCGCAACTCGGCGCAAAAACGCCGGGCGACCTGCGGCACGGCCTGTATCGAATGTATCGCGATACCGGCCGACCACCTTGAGTCTTGCGACTCCGGAAGGGGCACGAGTCGCAAACGGAACGGTCGCGGCCCCTCGCAGCTTGCCCGAAGCATGCCCGTTCTCTCACCGGACCGGCCCACAAACCGAACCTGACCGGACCCGTCGCCGTAACGTCGGGCGGGCGAGATCGGTGGCGCGGCAGTTCGGCATGCACAGGTCACCATTGCGACTGAGAAGTCTGTCCGGCAACTCCACCCCTGAATTACCGTATCGGAGGGGAGGGCGAAGCTCCTGCTGAGCCGCAAGCGGAGCAGGCGGGTCCGGCTGGCTCAACGGGATCGCGGGGATCGGCCCCCGCAGGAGAGCGAGTTGACGCAATTGTGGCCGAATCGTCACGTCGCGGCTCGGCGGGAGCCTTTCCCTCCCGGAAATACACGCCACCAGGATCCGGAGAGACTCTGAAACTCGAGAACGAACCGCACGCGCTTCTTATGTGGTCAATCGGTGCAGAACCACTTCCTTGATAAAGTCCTGGGCGATGGTGATGGCGGACAATTCTCGGTCATAGGTCTCTGTTTGACTCGCTTCATCCCAGCGTTTTCTGACCAGAGCGTTGTCGATGATGAGCAGTTCTCGGAATGTTAAGGGCAACGACTCTTGACCGGACAGAACCTTGGGGTCATCAGGACCACACTTCTCGCTGACGTACAAGCAGACATGCGGGCCATGAATGCCAAACTTCGAATCTGTCCCGTCGACCCGATGCTTTCCAGCAAAGAAGACGTATTGAAATCGGCCCACTTCAGAGCCGCAACTGATCCGGAAGTACCAGGTCTGAGGTGCTTTGGGCTCTGAACGCAGGCTCTCCCACGTGGCCTGATCGATGATGTCATAGTTGTGAATGTGCAAGTCGAGTTTCGTCGTCTTTCTGCCGACTTGTGTCATGCACCGAGCAAACGCGTCTCTCAAATCCTGAACACGAGTCTTCCAGCGATTGTACTGCAACTTCAACGCGTCATCCGCAAGGTCTTCCGCTTCTCCAACCAACTCCGCAGCCCAGTCGGCGACGTCATCGGCTTCTCGAATCGCATTCAGGTACATCTGAGATGTTTGGGTCGCCGATTGAGCGACAAGCTGCAGCAGTTCCGTGAAGTCGCCATCGTCGGCTTGCTGCAATGACGCATAATAGAGCTTCCGTTGCGACTGCGCGATGACAGCGGGTGTGTAATGGTTCGATAGCAAGACATAATCCTGCCACAATCTTGCCATTCGGCCGTTCCCGTCCTCGAAAGGATGCACTCTCGTGATCACCCAATGAATCCAGGTCGCGACGACGACGGGATGGAGGCCGGTTGCCTCTCCGAGCTGGGAAAACACACCCTGCATTAACTGTTCGATTTCATCAGGACGCGGAGGCTGGTGCTTCGCGCCAGTGATCATCACTCGTTCATTTCGATACCGACCGGCGATGTCGTCATTGATTCCGCCAAGCAGGATGCGGTGTGCACCGACTAGGGCGGCTTCGTTGGAAGCCGAGGCGTCGTCCTCGATCAATCTTTGCACGCAATCAATGGCTTTGCCGAGATTCAGAACTTCTTGCCCCTCCCGCTTTCGGCCAACATCGACAATCTGTCCTGTCGACAGAATCGTCTCGGTTTCTCTGAGGGTGTGTGTGTTGCCTTCGAAAGAGTTACTGCTGTGAACTCGGTCGCCGAGTAGCTCATGCTCGACTCGGCGGACGATTTCACCATCAAGAGGGCGCTGAACGTCGATCTGTTCTTTGAGCGCGTCCAAGTCCGCAAGAAGCTCCTTGCTCGAAGCCGAAACCACAAGTTCGTTCAGTGTTGTTAGCCGCATTTCTCTGCCCACAGGTGGAAAACTTTTGGGTATATCACACACAAGCGGAGTCGAAGGGATTTGGACACATCACATGGCGACTAGGTTCGCAATCTCCGCGCAATCTCATCCACCAGCTCATCCATCGGCAGGCGGACCTGCTCGAGGGTGTCGCGGTCGCGGAGGGTGACGGTGTTGTCTTCGTCGGTAGTGACGCACCAAAGGTGCCGCATCAGTCCTGCCAACGGTGACGCTCGCGTACCTTCAGGGAATTACGATCTCAAGATAGTCGCCCGGCGAGACACCATCCACCAATGCACTGATGTCTGCCGCACGCTGTTTGATGAGCGGCCACGAGGTTGACCGGAGGACAACAATGGCGATCGTTCGTTTCGCGAGGTTCTGTTGGTACTTCAGGCTCTGATCCGTGGTGACCAGCATGTCATATCCTGCCTGTTCGGCGGCTTCGAGCAGGTCGCCGTTGTTGAGATTCGACCACCCCTGCTCGAACGCTGTGTCGACTTGATGGCCCAAGAGATGGTCTCGAAGCGGCACCGGCGTCCCCTGATCGAACAGAATCGTCACGGATGGGCGGCTCCTGCCACGGCAATCTCATGATTGAGCACGGCTTCCACCTGATCCCGGCTGACGCCAGGGAACCACACCAGAAAGTCATCAACAGAGGCACCGTCGCGCAGGTTCTCAAACAACGCGGACACTGGCACACGCGTACCCGCGAAAACCCACGCTCCGCTCACCCGCGCTGGATCGCGTTCCACAGCATCACACTGGGTCCAATCGTTCATGATCTCCCCTCAACTCGATCGTAACCGACGCGACACTTCATCCACCACTTCATCCGTCGGCAGGCGGACTTGCTCGAGGGTGTCTCGGTCGCGGAGGGTGACGGTGTTGTCTTCATCAACCGTTTGCCCGTCGATGGTGACGCACCAGGGGGTGCCGATTTCGTCCTGTCGACGGTAGCGGCGGCCGATGGCGGACTGTTCGTCGTACTGGCAGACGATGCCGGCCGTCTTGAGGTTGTGGAACAGCTCTTTGGCCTTCTCCGGCATGCCGCCCTTCTTAATGAGCGGCAGGACGGCGACTTTGACCGGAGCCAGCCGCGGGTGGAACCGCATGACGGTCCGCGATTGCAGTTTGCCCTTTTCGTCCGGCTGCTCGTCCTCGAAGTAGGCTTCGCAGAGGAAGGCGAGCGTGGCCCGGTCGGCACCGGCAGCCGGCTCGATGACGTGCGGGATATAGCGGTACGGGGCCCCGGGATCGTTTTCCCCGGACCGCTGTTCGCAGTACGCCTTGAAGGACTTGACGCCGAGGCTCTCCTTGTCCCGTTCAAACGCGGTGTCGTCGAAGTAGGTTAAATCCCGGCCGCTGCCGCGGTGCCGGGGCTGCCCGTTCTCGTCTTTTTCGACGACCAGGCAGCCGTTCTCGTCCTTGACGAGCTTGCCTTCCATGTGGGAGCGGAGGTCGAAGTCGCCCCGGTGGGCAACGCCTTCCAATTCGCCATACTCACCTTCCGGCAGAAACGGAAACTGATACTCGACATCAGCCGTGCCAACGGAGTAGTGGGACAACTCGTCGGATTCGTGGTCCCGCAGGATCAGGTTATCGCTCTCAATGCCCAGATTGACGTACCAATTGTAGCGGCGGTCGCGCCAGTATTCGTACCACTCCCGCGACTGGTCCGGCGGGCAGAAGAACTCCATCTCCATCTGCTCAAATTCCCGTGAGCGGAACGTGAAGTTTCGCGGCGTGATCTCGTTGCGAAAGCTCTTGCCAACCTGGGCGACGCCGAAGGGCACCTTCACGCGGCTGGAATCGACGATGTTCTGAAAGTTGGTGAACATGCCCTGCGCGGTCTCCGGACGGAGGAAGGCCGCGTCCTCCTCGGTGCCGAGTGCGCCGATGATGGTCTTGAACATCAGGTTGAAGTCGCGCGGCTCGGTGAGTTGGCAGGCGTCGTGCTCACCCGCCATTTTGCTCGGCTTATTCGGGCAGGGGATCGACGCCATGTGATCCTGCCGGAAGCGGCCTTTGCATTCGCGGCAGTCGACCATCTTGTCGACGAACAAGTCGTAGTGGCCGCTCGCCTTCCAGACCTGCGGATGCATGATGATCGACGTTTCCACGCCGACCATTTGAAACGGCGCGGGAGCCCCGGCGGGCGCGTCGAGCGGATCGTGCAGGGTGACCATATCGCGCCACCACGCCTCGCGGACGTTGCGTTTGAGTTCAACGCCAAGCGGGCCGTAATCCCAGAAGCCGTTCTGGCCGCCGTAGATTTCGGAGTTCTGAAAGATGAAGCCCTTCCGCTTGCAGAGGGCGACAATCTTGTCCATCGAAGCTGCGCGGTCAGTGTCCGCCATGACGTTGTTTGGCTTTATTCGGAGGTGTCGGATTTGTGAGGAGGAAACAACTCGCCCACGCGGCAACGAAATCCTTCGAGCGACTCTTCGCCGCGCAGTTCGTCTGATTCCGTCAGTCGCGTGGGGGATGAGGGGTCTTGCAGCCGGTAGATGGTGACGGTCCGTTGATGCGGATTGGCAACCCACACCACGCGGACGCCCGCATCCAGAAAATCGGCGACTTTGGCGTCGACGTCGTAGAGCGAATCGTGCGGCGAGACAACCTCGACGGCCAGATCCGGTGCGATCTTCGTGTGTCCTTCCCCGGTCGGGCCATCCGGCAGACGTTCGCGGCGAATGAACGAAGTATCCGGCTTGCGGACCCGCGTGGCGTCCCAGGAAAAGCACTGATAGCTGGTCCCCTCAGGGAAGACCCATCCGAGTCCACGGTCTTCAAACGGACCAAGCAGCCGAAAGATCTTTCCGGCCACCCAACTCGATTCCTGGCTCATGTGTCGCTCCCGCAGTTCGCCGTTCACGAGTTCGTACCGGTCACCATCCGGCATCGTCAGCAGGTCTTCGGGGGTGTAGGTTTGCGGTTCGCCAATGCTCATGATTCACGTCCGTTCGTTCGTCGCCGCCGAACGACGGCAGAAGCTGTGACCAGGGTATCGTAACATATCGGAGAACGTGGGGAACTTGCGAACGGATCGGAAACAACATCCCGGCTGGAGGAGGAGCGGGAAGGTGCCCGAGGAACGTCCTCTCATGAGGGTGGCTGGGGCGCTCTATGACATGGATACTCGTTCACGCTCATTTTCTGGGGCTGTGTGCGGACCAGAGGACGCGCCCATCGCCCCAGATGCGAAACGCTTTCGATAATCGCGCGACCCGAATCTCGTCCCAGCCACCATGAGAGCGAGAAGTGGATTCGGACACGCTCCTTACCGAAGGATGACTCTGTTCGACGACGGGTCCCATTCCGGCACGATTTCGAACCGGTTCTGTTGCGACGCCCGTTCGATGTCGGCATCGAGGCCGAGTCGCAGCAGGTTTTGGCCGCCGCGACTGCGGCGGATGGTCTCAAGAAAGGTGTTGTCGTCGCTCGACCGGGCCGCATAGTAGTCGACGGCCATTTGGGTTTGAACGTCGTTGGAGGTCGGTTCGTCGCCTCGCATTTGTGTCACTGAGATGACCGGGCCGACCGGACCGGTGACGCGGTCGCTGGTGAGGTCAGACGCGACGGCACCGGCGAAGAGGATGTCTTCGGCGGTGAGATGGCCGTCTGTTCCTGCGCAGACGAGATGCACGGGCCGCCCATCCTCTTTAATGAGACGCACGAGCGCAGCCCGGTTCACGAATGCGCCGATCAGCACGCGGTCCGACGACGTGCAGGCAAGCAACGCACGGGTGCCGTTGGTCGTCGTGAAAATGACCGTCTTCCCCGCCACCGCTTCAGCCGTGTAGGCGAGCGGTGAGTTGCCGAGATCGAAGCCGTCGATCGGTTGGCCTTGCCGTTCCCCTCCCAGAAGAACGCCTGAGCCGCCGCCGCCCGATTTCGTCGGGTTCGCAAACGACGACTTGAGCCGCCACGCTTCGTCGACCGTCTTACACGGGACGATCGCCGTGGCACCATGCGCGAGCGCATGCACCATCGTGGTTGACGCCCGCAGGATGTCGATCACAACGGCGATGCCGCCACGGAGCTGCTCCGCCTCCAGGAATTGGGGCATCATGTGCACAAAGACCGGTTGTGTCATGGCATGGTTGTACTTTTCGGGGAATGACCGGGACAGCAGCCGATCCAAACGTCTTGAACTGCCCTTTCGCGATCTGCATTCGCGCGTTGCCGCCGCTGAATCACGTCAAAACGGTTCGCGCAGATACTTGGGTGCCGAGGGATTTTTCCCGTCATAACGGTTTTGACAGACAGTCACGCCATTCCTTGTGTCTGCGCCAACGACACAAGGATTTGCCACCGAATGCCACATCGCGTTGCCGATCAAAGGTGATGCCGTCCTCCGATTCGGACAATCCGAAAACTCGATGTGACTGGAAAAAAAAACAACTTCGTTGTATTTTCTTGCGTATGGCTGAAACCTACTCTACCCGGCAAGCGCGTGAAATCACGGATGTTTCCCAGCGATGTCTTGACTACTGGGAAGAATGCGGCATCATTCGTGCGTCCGGACGTATTGCGAAGTCGGGCACAGATGAAGGCGGTCGCGGACCTGCACGGCGTTACACGTACGACGATCTTCTCAAAGTGCGGGTCGTGAAGAAGCTCCGTGAGACAGGACTGAGCCTGCAAAGGATTGGGAAAGCATTGAAAGCGCTCAAACGACGCAACCCCAATTCGGAACCGTTGAATGAGATCCTGATGAGTGATGGCAGACGGTTCTATCGGCGACGGTTGGATGGAACCATCGAGGATCTCTTGGCTGACGGCCAACTGGTGTTTGCAGCGATTGTTCTCGACCGAATGGAAGACGAAATCCGAGCACGAATCTCGAAGGTCACCGCGAGTCGATTCAGGCCGGTCAAGGAAACAGTAGGAGACCGGAGGAGGCGTGCATGATGCACATCATGGGGAGAGAGGAGGCGCCATGCTTACCGATACGACCACGGGTGTAGTTCCGGGAACATACCGCCATTTCAAGGGGGGGGTCTATGAAGTTATCGGTGTTGCAAAGAACTCAGAAACGGAGGAAGAGGTCGTCGTCTATCGAGCGATGTACGGAGAACGAACGCTCTTCGTCCGTCCAAGGGAAATGTTCTCCGAAGCGGTCGGAGCTAATGGCCTGAGACGATTCGAAATCGTCCATCCAACATCTTGAAGCCTGAAACCTTGGTTTCTGATGCTCTTGTGCTGCTGTTCAGTCTGCCGGAAGCTTCCGGACTTCTCTTGGCGTTAAGTAACTGCCGGGTGGATTGCAGTACCAGCGACACCAGCCGCTGATTCCAAGGCACAGCAGCGTCAGGAACCACCAACTCTTGTGTGCCCACGCTCCGTCATTCATGAGGAACGTCCCAAGAGCAGTTGCAAGAAACGCTGGGCCAATCCACAACGCGGTTTTGTAACCGCAAGTGTGGAGTTTTGACGTTCTCTCTTCACGCACTGCGAATTCGTCTAGCAAATCAACTGCACTCGTGATCCCGCCAAGTTTCTGCTGGTGCAAGAAATCATCAAAGCGATCGATGACCTCCGGCTCCCTATGGCCGATTAAATCGAGGATTTCCCGCTGTACACCGTCTTCAACATTTCGATTGCCCAACTCTTTGTGGATTTTCTTGATACGCCCATCGCGCCACCAGTAGGAAGGGCCGCCGTCATCATCAACGTATTTGCTGTGCAGTCCTTGGTCGCCATACAGCTTCTCGCTCTCCTGAGAGAGCGGGATCACAACAAGCTGACAAATGGGTAGCCGCGGAACAAGGACGATTGGAGAGTTGCTGTGATTGATGAGTTGTAGCGGCATATGCCCGCCATACCCCGGGTTGATGAAATCCCCGGAACAATGAATTGCCAGCCCCATCCGAGCAAATGAGCTTCGTCCTTCGAGTTTTCCAGCATACCCGGGTGGGATGGTGAACTTCTCGAATGTTCTTCCGAGTAGCATTTCGCCCGGTTTCAGCTTGATTCCTTCTTTCAGTCCAAGGATCCGCTTTCTCCAATGACGGTGCGGTTCTACCTCCATTAGTTTTGCGGTTCGTAGATCGATCTTCTTCCGTCTCAGTTGCGACCAGAAGACACGGTCCAGCCTCAAATCGATCGATGCCGGTTGAATCTGATCATCTGGAGAAAACGATTCTTCGGTGTCTCCGGTCGTGAAGTTCAGGTCTTTGAGAAGCGATCGAAGGTCTTTGTCGCACAAATACATGGCTGTGCCTGCGGGTATGCTCAGTTACAGCAAGACATTCGTCTAAACGTCAAGGTCCTTGACGTCGAGGGCATGTTTTTCGATGAACTCGCGGCGGGGTTCCACATGGTCGCCCATGAGGACGCGGAAGATTTCCTCGGCCGCCGCTGCGTCTTCGAGTGTCACCTGCTTGAGCACGCGGGTTTCCGGGTCCATAGCGGTCTCGAACAACTCGTTCGGATTCATCTCGCCCAGGCCCTTGAACCGGGTGTAGAGCAATCCGCGGCTACCGAGATCCCGGAGCGTCGGCACAAGTTCCCGCAGGCTTATCAGCCGTTTCGGATTTTCGTGGCCTTCAATCGTGTACGGGTACACCGCCTCCGCGTTGCGGGGCGGGGCGGGAAGCAGATCGTTCAATGACAAACCAAATTCATGTTGAAGCGTCCGAATGACTTTGTTGATCGACCGAATCTCGTGAAGATCGGTGACCTGCAGTTTCGGAATATCCTCTGCAACAGCAGCTTCTGTCTCTTCGCCATCGGTGCCTGCCGCAGGGAGTTCATCAGCCACCTTGAGTACTGTTCCCGTCTTTTGCTGTTCGCTTGCCAGGAATTCATCCAATGCTGCCTTATTGGCAAACCAATGCTCTTTGGCTCCCAGAAAAACGCGAAAGCGTGGGAGCCGGCCATCCGTCCTCACGTGGTCGACCGCCAACCGCCGCAGACTGATGCCGCGACGTTCGAATGTCTCTAACGGTTCTTCCATCGTCGATATGACTGCCGCCAGTTTTCGAAGTTGGCCGTTGTCGAGCGCCACTTCGTTTTTGCGGACGCCCCGTTCGGTATCTGGGAGAGTCGCCGGCAGCAGGCTTTCACGCGGATGGAGTGTTAGCGTGGCGTTCTCGAGTCCCAACTCGAGCAATTCGCACATCATCTCCTCGTGCGTTTGTACGTATCGTGGAGCCTGTTTGCGTTTGCCTTTGGGCAACACCCGGTACAGCGGTGGTTGGGCGACGTAGACGCATTCCTGCTTGACCAGTTCCCGCATGTGCCGGAAGAGAAACGTTAGCAACAGCGTGCGAATGTGAGAGCCGTCGACATCGGCGTCGGTCATGAGGATGAGCTTGCCATACCGCCGCTTCGAGATATCGATTTCCTCTGCCATCGGCGGAATGCCGATGGCTTTGAACATGGCGGCGACTTCCTTGTTACCGAGCACTTTGACGATCTGCGCTTTCTCGACGTTGAGGATTTTTCCTCGCAGCGGCAGAATGGCCTGCGTGGCGGAATCGCGTCCGGTGTCGGCCGACCCGCCGGCCGAGTCTCCTTCGACAAGATAGAGTTCCGAGACGTCCAGTTTATGGATGCGACAGTCGCGGAGTTTTTCGGGGAGCGAGCCACCGGAGACTTTGTTCTTGTCGCGGGCGATGTCGCGGGCCTTGCGAGCGGCTTCACGAGCTTCCGCCGCCCGGAGTCCCTTGTTGCAAACGGTCTTCGCGATTTGCGGATTCTCTTCCAGGAACTTGGCCAATCCGTCTCCGACGACCGAATTGACGGCCCCTTCCACTTCGGAATTCGTCAGTTTGATCTTCGTCTGCGATTCAAACTGCGGATGCGGAATGCGGACCGTCACGACAGCCGCGAGTCCTTCGCGAAAGTCCTCGCCTGCGAGATTCATCTCCTTAAAAACGTTCGACTTCTTGCCGTAGTTATTGAGCGTGCGCGTGAGGCCCGTCCGGAATCCGCTGAGATGCGTGCCGCCTTCCGGGTTGTTGATGCCGTTGGCGAAACAACGGATGTTCTCTGATGAATACCCGTCGTTCCACTGCATGGCGACGTCAACCTGCGTTTCGTCGACTTCGCCCGTGATGCGGATCACATCGGGGTGCAGCGGATTCTCGGTCCGGTTGATGTGTTTCACAAATTCGGCGAGACCGTCCTCGTAGTGGAACGTGTCGCTTTGCCCGGTCCGCTCGTCAAGAATCTGAATGCGAATCCCAGGATTGAGAAAGGCACAATCCTGTAGCCGCTTATGGATGATGTCGTAGTTGAAGGTCGTGTTGGGAAAGATCTCCGGGTCCGGCTTGAAGGAAACCTTGGTTCCTGTTCGATCGGTCGCTCCCAGTTTGGTGAGATCGGTGACGCGGCGTCCCTGGGCGAACTCCATCATCCAGACGTGCCCATCGCGGCGGACTTCCGCCTCCAGCCATTCGCTGCAGGCGTTGACAGCAGTCACGCCGACACCATGCAGGCCACCGGTCCCGGTCGCATACGCTTTGCGGTCGAATTTCGCGCCGGCGTGAATCTCTGTGAAGACGACTTCCAACGCCGAGCGGTCGTCCTGGTCATCCATTCGTTCGACCGGGATGCCGCGGCCATCGTCGGTGACGGTAATCGAACCGTCGCCGTGAATTTCGACCTTCATGCTCTTCGCAAAGCCGTTCACGTACTCGTCGAGCACGTTGTCGGTGACCTCATAAACGAGGTGATGCAGCCCGGACAGGTCGGTCCCGCTGATATACATCGCCGGCCGGTGACGAATGCCTTCAATTCCCTGCAAGTGCTGAATCTGGTCGGCCCCATAGGGGTCACTCTCCGGGGAAGTCTCGGTCTGGTCAGCCAATTCACAATCCTCTCATCTCAATGGGTCGCTTCGACGTTGTGTCGCTCAAACGGTCCGTGCACTTTTTAGGCGAAATTTCAATCCACGAATGCGCAGATCACTGTGTTCGGTGGTGAGTCGTTCCAACAAGGAACCTTTGTGGAAACCGTCCAACTCCTGCAACAGGCCCGAACTGGTCACGGAAACCTGAAGGACGCCGTTCTTGACTCCCTGGACTTTCGTCTGACTCGCGATGGAATCGCCAGCGACCTGTTTCCAGACCTCCTGCAACTGCCGTCCGGCTTGGGGACGATCGTAGCCTCGCAGAGAAAACAACTGCGACAACACATCGCCCAACTGCTGGGGCTGGCCGGCTCGACGCCGTGACGATGACTCCATTCGTACCGATGCTCCTGGTCAGACTCGTTCGCCCAGTGACTCGCAGGATGTTGTCGCGACGAGACGTGTGTCTGCTCACGGCCGTCCTTCGCGCGAGAGCGGCATGACGACGTATGTATAATTCTCGTCCGCCGTAAAGACGGCCGCGCTGTTCGCGTCGATGAGCTTGAGGGCCACCTGTGAAGCGGGGTCGAGCACCTTGAGAAAGTCAGCGACAAACCGGGGGTCGAAAGTGACGACGATCTCTTCGCCCTCATAGCTGATCGGCATTTCGATCTTTGACGTCCCCACATCGGCCGCCTGGCTGCTCAGCCGCAGCGTCCCTTGGCCAAACGAGAAATCGACGCCGCGGCTCTCGTCGTCAGTCACGATCATGGCTTGGCGAACGGCCGAATGGAACGGTGCGACGACCATGTCGATTTCTGCGCGGCATTCCGCAGGGAGCACGTCCTGATACCGAGGGAAGCGTCCCTCGACCAGTCGGCTGTAGATGGTCGACAAGCCGGCTTTGACCAACACATCGTTGTTTCTGACAGCGATCGCGACCTCCTGTTCGTCGTCCCCCACACTTCGCTCAATGAGCGACATCGCCTTGGAGGGGACGACGGGCTCTCCCTGCTCCTCCGCCACACTGCCATGAGCCGTACAGCCGGCTTTGACGACGGCGAGCCGGCGGCTGTCGGTCGCGGCGAGGGTGATGCTCTCCGGCGTCAATTCGAGCCGCACCCCGCCCAGTGCGTATCGCGTACTTTCGACGTCGGTCGCAAAGATCGTCCGTTGAATGAGTTGCCGCAGGGTCTTACCAGGCACGGAGTGAAAATCATCGCCAGAGAAGCCCTCCACGTCGGGGAACTCGGCAGGATCTTCTGTCGACAACCGAAACTCGCTTTGTCCGGCACGCACCCAGAGTATGCCGTCCTCCGCCTCAATCGAAACGACATCATCCTGAATCTCCCGCAGGATTTGCGACATCCGCTGCGTCGGGATGAGCGTCTCACCGGACGAGTCGGTTTCAATTTCCGGGAGCACAAACCGGATGCCGACCTCCTGATCGGTCCCAATCAGTGTGGCCTGATTATCGGCAACGGTGAGCTTGACATTCCTCAAGATTTCCTTGGGGGTCCGCGTTGGAACAACGGCACCAACGGTCTGAAAGGCGGTTGCCAGCATCGCGCGGGGACATTTCAGCTTCATGGCTTGGGTCCTTCAAGAGAAACGGCCCTTCTACCATCCAAGGCTGATGGCAGGTCGTTTCTGTCAAATGAAAAGTTTATTGAGTCGTTGTTGTATTTCTACCGAAACAAATGTTGGGAAAGATGAGTCTGACGGAGGATCATCTTCCTTTGATTGGGCTTATGTCACAACAGTGAGAATTGAGGTTGTCGAAAACGAGATGATGGAGTCCGCACAACAGGTCAGTTTGAGGGGGGAAAAAGGCCGGTTGTGAATGTCGGGGATTTGGTCAGCGTTTCTTGTTAACAGCTGCCTCTCGGCACGTGGCAGGGATTCAACAGGTTGTCGAAGAATTTGATTGCGACGGACTGTGAACGTTTAACTGTTCCCGGACGGTTTCGACGATCCGCCGAAAGTCCGTGTCTGTCTCCAACCGGTCGCTCACCCGCTGGCAGGCATGGACAATGGTACTGTGGCTCCGCCGCCGAAAGTATTTCCCGATGACCGAATAGGCCTGCCCGCCCCATTCCCTGGCCGCAAACATGGCCAACTGCCGCGGAAGGACGAGTCCTTGCAGACGCCCCTGGGATTTCAGGTCGGCTGCCGAGACGGAGAATGCTTTGGCGACGACCTTGGTGATTTGGCTGAGTGTGGGTTTGGACGGCACGACCGTCTCGGCGATCACTGCTTGGGCGATGTTGCAATCGATTGGTTTCCGAAGCTGCCGGGCGAGGAGTTCCAGGCGAGTGACCGTTCCTCGCAGCTCACGGGGAGAGAGGACAAGTGACTCCGCGAGTTGTGTGGCGACGTTAGTTGTGAGCAGAAACCCGCGTTCTTCGGCAAAGTGGACGAGGAGCTTCTCGCGCGATGGTTGGCTGAACGATTCAATCGTCGCACAAACGCCCCCCTGGCAGCGGCTCCGCAGTTTCGACGAGATCCGGGACAACTTGCCAGGCGATTGACTGCTGGTCAGCAGGACACGTCCTCCCTCGGCCAAAATGGCATCGAGAATTGCCAACAGCTGCTGTTGCGTGTTCTTGCGGCCTTCGATGGTTTGGAGATCTTCACAAGCGAACAGGTCCAAGCGGCGATACGACTCCTGGAATTCCGGGATTGTTTTCTCTTTTGAGGCCTTGGCAAGCTCCGCAGAGAATTCTGTGGCGGTGACATGCGATAGCGCCAACTGCGGAGATTGCCGTCGGAGTTCGCCGAAAATGGAGCGGGTCAGATGTGTTTTCCCCATGCCGGCGGCGGCGTAAACCGTGACCACCGGCGGCGTCGGCTCCAACAGACGGGACACTGCCGCGTAAGCAAACCGGATCTCCGGCAGCATCAGCAAGGGGCCATACTGATCGTTGTTCCACTGTCGCATGACTCCGTCCGTTTTCGATCAGTTCGACGTTGGATTTCGTCGGTGGGGGGAAAGCGCAAATGATACCAAAAGCGGGCCAATAATACGATGAGTCAGAAGCGGCAAACAGGGCTGTTCACAGATTCGATCCGGGGACATCGAAACTAGGCTTGGGTCCCGGCAGGCGGTGCTGTTCGACCAGCGGCCAGTCGACCTCGACGCCCAGTCCGGGGGTGTCGTGCAGGGTGGTGAACGGCCCTTCGATGGGGAGCGGGTCAGTGACGATGGAAAACTCGTGATAGCTCGGGCCGAGGCAGTCGCCGGGCACGGTTTCGATCTGCACGTTGGGGCTGGCGACGATGAACTGCATCATGGCGGCCGCGCCGACGTCCCATTCCAAGTTGGAGCCGATCGTGCAGGGGATGCCGTGCTCGCCCGCCATCCGGGCCATGCGGCATGCCTGTGCAATCCCTCCCTGTTTGCCAGGATACAGCGTGATCGCGTCGCAGCAGTCGAACAGGATCAGTTCTTCGAGTTGCACCTCATCGAAACAGCTTTCGTCCGCGAGAATCTTGTGCCCGGTCGCCTCGCGCAGTCTTCGAAGCCCGTGATAGTTGCCGCGCGGGAGCGGCTGCTCGACGAGCGCGATCTCGCAATCGGCCAGTTGCCCGAGACATGCCACCGCCTGCTCCTCGTTCCAGCCGCCATTGGCATCGACGGTGAGCATTACGTCCGGTCCGATCGCTTCCCGGACCGCTCGCACGCGGAGAATGTCCTGCTCCGGGTCGGTGCCGACTTTGACCTTGATGGTTTCGAAACCGTTTGCCACGAGCGCCGCCGCGCGCTGGGCGGCGACCGCCGGCTCATAGGCACCGAGCGAGAAGCGGTTACGAATCGTCAGCGGTCGGCACGCTCCGCCGAGCAGTTCGTACACCGGCTTCTGCTGTGATCTCGCGACAACATCCCAACAGGCCATTTCGATCGCCGCCTTGGCGAACCAGTTACCGACGGCGACCGCGTTCATCCGGTCGCTGATCGCGTCGATTTCCCGCGGATCGCAGCCGTTGAGCAGCGGAAAGAATAATCGTTCTAGAATCGCCTGCGCGCCCCACACGGTCTCGCCGCTCCACTGCGGGGTGACGGTCGCCTCCCCGACCCCGACGAGGCCGTCGTCCGTTTCCAGCCGCACGAGGACGAAGTCCGATTCGTCATGCCGCCCGAGGGCGGACACCATTCGCCGTTCCGGTTTGAGGGGGATGCGAACAGGAATCGCCTCGAGGGATGCAATTCGCATGGTCTGGTCTTTCGGCAGGGCTGTTCAAAGATTGAAGCTGGGGAACCTCGTAACCCGAAGCGTAAGCGAGGAAGCGAACGTGAATTAGCGATTCGTGCCACGCTTTCGGGTCGGGGTTCCAATGAGCTTGTCCCCGGCGGTCTTCTCCAAAGTGAAACGTTGAATGGCCCTGGGCCTTTCGGAGAGAAGCTCGCGTGGTCACGGGGCCGGCAGTATACTGGAAACGGTGAATCATTGGCCAAGGACCTTGGCTTGTGACCACTCCCGCCGGTCGAATTCCGACGCGTTTTCGATCGCCCGCCTCGAATCTGTTCCTTCCTCGGATTTGTGATGATGATCACAGCGTTTTTCAGGGCGACCCGCTTGGCCAGTCGCTCGGCAATCATTGTGGCACTGATTGTCATGGGGGGGCAGCGTCTCCGAGCTGAGGACTCGGCGATGCAATTCTTTGAGAACCAAGTGCGTCCGCTGCTGGTCAGGCGGTGCAGCGAGTGTCACGGAGAAAAAAAACAGCAGGGCGGACTGCGGGCCGATTCGCGGGCATCGCTGATGAAGGGGGGCGACACCGGTCCGGCACTTTCTCCGGGCGCGGCGGATGAGAGCCTGATGATTCAGGCGGTCCGTCGCGAAGGCGATTTCGAGATGCCCCCCGAAGAAGAGTTGACCGCCGCGGAGGTCGCGATCCTCACGCAATGGGTTCAGCAGGGGGCGGTCTGGCCGGAGGAGGAGCCTCCCTCGACCCTCACGGTGGTCGAGAAGGCAAAGGATCACTGGGCGTTTCAAGCGGTGCATGATCCGGCGGTTCCCGAACTCCGCAACGGTGACGGGGTGCGAACGCCCGTCGATGCGTTTGTATCGGCGAAGCGGGAAGCCGCCGGGCTGCCGTCGTCTCCGGAAGCGGACCGTCGCACGCTCATTCGTCGGGCGACCTACACGCTGACCGGGCTCCCGCCGTCCCCGGAGGAGGTGGCCCGTTTCGTCAACGACCCCGACCCGCTCGCCTACGAGCATCTGGTCGATCGGTTGCTCGACTCGCCCCATTACGGCGAGCATTGGGCGCGGCACTGGCTCGACGTCGCCCGCTACGCCGACACCAAAGGATACGTCTACGCCCGCGAGGAACGCTTCTGGGTCCAAAGTTGGGCCTACCGCGACTGGGTCGTGAACGCATTGAATGCCGACATGCCTTACGACCGTTTTCTGCTCCTGCAGATCGCTGCCGACCAAGTGCCCGATCGCGAGCAAAGCGATCTGGCGGCGATGGGATTCCTCACACTCGGCCGCCGCTTCCTGGGGGTCGAACGCGACATCATTGACGATCGCATTGACGTTGTCTGCCGCGGCACAATGGCGCTCACCGTCGGCTGCGCCCGCTGTCACGACCACAAATATGATCCGATTCCGACCGCCGATTACTACTCGCTGTACGGCGTGTTCGACAGTTGTGCCGAACGGTTGGTCGCAGCCGGTTCGGAACCTCAGGATGAGGCGTTCCTCAAGGAGTTACAGGCTCGGCAGGAGAAGTTGCGGGACGGTCTTGCTGAAAGCCGGGCCGCTTCGTCAAAACGAGCCCGGGAGCGGATCGCCGACTACCTCAAGGCGCAAACGGAACTGGGCCAGTTCCCGCCGCAGGGCTTCGATCAGGTGTTCTACGAGTCCGATCTCCTGCCCTCGTTCGTGCGCCGCTGGGAGACGTACCTGCGGGACGCGGGCCGTCGCAACGATCCTGTCTTTGTCCCGTGGCACGCCTACGCCGCGCTCAGCGACGACGAGTTCGCCCAACTGACCGAGGGTGTGACGCGGCAACTCCAAGCGTCTGGGCCGGGTGTCATCAACCCGCTTGTCGCGGAGGCATTCGCGACTCCGCCGGCATCCTTCGCGGAAGTGATCGAGCGATACGCGGCCTTATTCACGGGGATTGACGCCCGCTGGCAGAATGTTGTTCAAGAGGCGGGGGAAACAGCACCGCCGAGCGGACTCGACGATCCCGCTGCCGAACAATTGCGGCATCTCCTCTATGGCCCGTCGGCACCTTGCGAAGTCCCGGACGAGCCGGTCGTGCATGCCGAGCGGTTTTTCACGACGGATACGCTCAACAAGCTCTGGAAACTGCAAGGAGAGGTCGACCGCTGGATCGTCAATTCGGCGGTCGAAGCTCCCTACGCCGTCACGCTCGTCGACCGACCGACGCCCACCGAGCCGCGGATCATGCTGCGAGGCAACCCGCTCAAGAAAGGGGACGATGTGCCGCGCTGGTTTCTGTCGGCGGTCTCCGGAGACGATCGCCAACCATTCCAGCACGGCAGCGGCCGTCTCGAGCTCGCCGAAGCGATCATCGATCCGACGAATCCGCTCACGGCGCGGGTGATCGTCAACCGCGTCTGGATGCTTCATTTCGGTGAGGGGCTTGTGCGGACGCCCAGCGATTTCGGCACGCGCGCCGGGGACCCGTCGCATCCCGAACTGCTGGATTGGCTCGCGTCCCGCTTGATGGCGGACGGATGGAGCCTCAAATCATTGCATCGGCTGATCCTCAACTCGGCGACCTATCGGCAGTCTTCGGCCGGACCAAAGGACCCTGAACAGCTTGCAGCCGCGCGGCTGCAGGACCCGGCAAATCGGCTGCTGTGGCGGATGAACCGACATCGAATGTCGTTCGAGGAGTTTCGCGATTCGCTGCTCATGGCGTCCGGCGACCTCGATCGCCGCGTGGGTGGCAAACCGGCCGAACTGTTCAAATCTCCCTATCCGGTGCGGCGGACGTTGTACGGGCTTGTCGACCGTCAATACCTGCCCAGCACGTTACGGATGTTCGACTTCGCGAACCCCGACCTGCACACGCCCCATCGGTCGGAGACCACCGTGCCCCAGCAGGCACTGTTTCTGATGAACCATCCGCTGGTTCTGGAACAGGCGCGTGCCATGGCCGAAACGTCGGATGCCGCTGCGCCGCCGCAAGAGAAGGTACGGTTGCTGTTCGAGCGCGTCTTCCAAAGAGAACCGACCGAACAGGAAATGACCGATGCACTGCAACTCGTGAATGCCGCAACGGATGTCGAGACACCGCCCGCACCGGAAACGGCCGAGGATTGGCAATACGGATACGGAGTCGTGAACGAGGAGACGAAACGTGTCGACGGATTTACGCCGCTGCCCCACTTCACGGGCACCGCGTGGCAGGGAGGTCCCAGTTACCCCGACGGGGCCCTCGGTTGGGTACAACTCTCCGCGACCGGCGGACACCCCGGCAACGACCGCCAGCACGCGAGTGTTCGCCGCTGGACCGCACCGCGTGACATGACGGTCAAACTCCATTCTTCGCTGACCCACGAACCGGCCGCCGGCGATGGCGTCCGCGCGTTTGTCATCAGCTCCCGCAGCGGACAACTGGCCCACGCATCGGTCCATCTCCGGACGGCTGATCTCCACGTCGATCCGATTGACGTCGAAGCGGGCGAGACGATTGACCTCGTCGTCGACATCCGCGACGTCCTCAACAGCGACCAATACCTTTGGACGGCGACGATCACGGACGCCGCGACCGAGACGACATGGAACTCCGAAACAGACTTCCCGGACACCGCCGTCCATCAACTCACCGGCTGGGAACAGTTGGCACAGGTCCTGTTATGCTCGAACGAGTTCTTGTTCGTCGACTGAGCCAGGGGTGAATCAACACTATTGGAGGCGGCAGCGACGTCAGCCAACGAAAGAAAGAGACAATTCATGAACGCATCATTCCGGCCGGCACCTTTGAATCGCCGCGATGTGCTGAGACGTTCCGCGCTCGGGATCGGCGCACTCAGCCTGGGAGCGTTGCTGAACGACGACGGCTGTCGCGTCGTGGATGCTGCCGAGAGCGCTTCGCCGAGTCCGCTCGATGTGCGCGCCCCGCACTTTCCCGGCCGCGCAAAGCGGGTGATTCACTTCTTCCTCAACGGCGGCCCCTCGCATGTCGACACCTTCGACGACAAGCCGGCACTTGCCAAATATGCCGACCAACCCCTGGGGGAGACGCTGAGGACCGAGCGCAAGACCGGAGCCGCCTTCCCGTCGCCGTTCAAGTTTCAGCCGTACGGCGAATCAGGGATCAAGGTCAGTGAAGTCTTCGCCCGCACGGCCCAGCACATCGACGACATCGCGGTCATTCGTTCGATGTTCGCCCAGGTGCCGAATCACGAGCCGTCGCTCATGCTGATGAACTCGGGCGACTCGATCCAGCCGCGGCCCAGCGTGGGGTCGTGGGTGTTGTACGGGTTGGGGACCGAAAACCAGAACCTGCCGGGGTTCATCGCCATGTGTCCGGGCGGACAGCCAATCAAGGACAACGCCAACTGGCGGGCGGCGTTCCTGCCGGGCGCCTTTCAGGGGACGTATGTCGACTCGAAACACAAAGAGTTGAGCCGGCTGATCGAGAACATCGAGCATCCGCAAATCTCGTCGGCGGACCAGCGTCGGCAGCTCAACCTGCTCGCCCGCTGGAACGAGCGGCACCGGGCCGACCGCAGCGACGACCGGCTCGATGCACGCATCCAGTCGTTCGAGCTCGCCTTCCGCATGCAGCGGCATGCGGCCGACGCATTCGACATCGCGCAGGAGCCGAAGCACATTCGGGAGCAGTACGGCGACGGCGTGCATGGCCGGCAGACGCTGATCGCCCGCCGCCTTCTGGAACGCGGCGTGAGGTACGTGCAGCTCTGGCACGGGGCGGGGCAGCCCTGGGACAACCACGCCAAGATCGAAGAGAACATCCGGCGGCTGGCGGGCGAGCTGGACGGGCCGATCGCCGCGCTGCTGGCCGACCTCAAACAGCGCGGCATGTTCGAGGACACGCTCGTCCTCTGGGGCGGCGAATTCGGTCGCACGCCGACCGTCGAACTGGGCGCCAAAGGCGACCCCAAACTGGGCCGCGATCACAACCATTACGGGTTCTCCGTCTGGATGGCGGGCGGCGGTATCAAAGGCGGCACGGTCCGGGGGGCGACCGACGACTTCGGTTTCAAAGCCGTCGAAGACCGCACCAGCGTCCACGACCTGCACGCCACCATGCTACACCTGCTCGGCTTCGACCACGAGCGGCTCACCTACCGCTACGCCGGCCGCGATTTCCGCCTGACCGATGTCTCCGGCAACGTCCTGCATGACATCTTGGCGTGAGCCGGTTCGTATCGGAGTTAATTCGGATGCCGCCCATCACTCGCCGTGACGCGCTCGCCACCCTGGCGGCGGTTTCGCTCACACCCCGGTTCGCCGTCGCGGCAGTTCCTCGCTGCGGATCGCTCGGTGCCGATCGTCTGACCTATGTCAAGCGCCCGCAGCCCGTGTTCGCGGCGGGGGATGCGGGATGGGAAGCGGGCGGGGTGTTGCACATCGCCGTTTGCCGGCATGAGGAGACGTACTTCCTGTATGACACGGCGGTCGCGTCTCCCGGTTACGGTTACCGGACCATCGGCGTCGCCACTTCGGCGGACGGCGTTGAATGGACGCGCGGCTCCGATCGGCCCGTGCTCACGCGCGGCACGGAAGGGAGCTTCGACGACGTCCATCTACATATGCCGAGCGTGCTGTTCGATGCGCAGCTCGGCAAGTTTCGCATGTGGTACGCCGGCTATCAAAACAATCGCGGCAACACCATCGGCTATGCTGAGTCGGACGACGGCCTGAACTGGACGAAGCACGGACAAGTCCTCTCCTACGGCCCGGAGATGTCGTTCGACAGCGGGTCTCTCCGGGAGCCATCGGTGATGTACGACGCGAAAAACCGGCTCTTCAAAATGTGGTATAGCGGCACGATGCCGAATCAGCACTATGGGCCGACCGGATACGCCATCTCGGAGGACGGGATTCATTGGGGCAAGGTGGCCGCCATCAACGGCGACCAGGAACGGTTCATCGGCATCCACGTCGTCCAGCACCGCGGCTGCTACCACGGTTGGTACGGCACCGGTCCCCACATCGGCTATGCAAACTCCCTCGACGGGCTGCACTGGCAATGGGCCGACCCGGAACTGGTCATCACGCCCAGCCCCGGCACGTTCGACGCCCGTTACGTTCAGGCGCCGGTCGTCCTGCTCGACGAAGCCCACGACCGGCTGCAACTCTGGTACAACGGCGCCACGGCCAACGAGCAATTAGCCATCGGGTATGCGGAGGCGAAGCTCATCTAACGGACTGGTGCCCGACCCCCACTGACCTTCCGATCGTCCCGCCATGCAATACCAGACTCTAGGCCGCACCGCGATCGCGGTTTCCCGAATCGCCTTCGGTTGCGGGCCGATCTCCAACTTGATGACCGGTGAAGATCGGGAGCGGCAGGCGGCCGTTCTGCGGCACGCGATCGGTTGTGGAGTCAACTGGATCGACACGGCGGCGACGTACGGCAAAGGCCGCTCCGAACAGAGCATCGGTGATGCTCTGCGGGACATCGAAACGACGGAGCCGGTGCATCTGGCGACCAAGGTGCGGCTGATGCCCGAAGAGTTGGACGACATCCGCTCCGCCGTCCGTCGATCGATCGACGGCAGCCTCGAGCGGCTGGGAGTCGAGCGGGTCACGCTGCTGCAATTGCACAACGCCATCACCGCCGAACGCGGGCAGGAGGCGACGTCACTCACGCCCCGCGACATCCTCGGACCGGGCGGCGTGCGGGAGGCGCTCAGCGGTTTGCGCGACGAAGGCATCGTCGATCACATCGGCCTCACCGCCGTCGGACAGGCCGGCCCGCTTCGCGAAGTCGTAGGGAGCGGCGCGTTCGACACGATTCAAGTCCCCTTCAATATCATGAATCCCAGCGCGGGCTGTGATGTCCCGGAGGACTTCGCCGAAGCCAGCTACGGCAACGTGATCGGACTCGCCCGTCAGCACGAGATGGGCGTGTTCGCGATTCGCGTGTTCGCCGCCGGGGCCGTCCTCGGACATCCGCCGGCAGCACACACCGTCAACAGCCCGTTCTTTCCTCTCGACCTCTACCGGCGAGATGAGCAACGTGCCGCGCGGATGTGTGAGATGCTCGGTGAGAAGGGAGTTCTCGCGGATGTGGCCGTGCGTTACGCGGTGCAGCATCCGGGAGTCACCGCCGCCCTCATCGGTTTCGGTGAGCCGCCACACGTGGATGCGGCGATCGCGAGTTTGAATGGCGGGCCACTGCCGGATGAGGTCACGCACCGAGTCGAACAGATCGCGCTGGAACCAAGGGCCACTGAGAATTGCAGCGGCTAGCCCAGGTTGCTTGCAACCTTTGGGCCGACGAAGTCGGCAGGAGGTCTGCAAGACAGCATCCCGCGCTCCGGTGACCTCCCACGGCAGCGCCGCCCCGATTGGCAAGCAATCGGGGCCACCCGCGCAATTGTTAGCCATCAATTGTGCGTTCAAGTGTGTGGCGAAGCACGTGCTGCAGTTCTCGCGCAAACATGTACATTCTCTTACTACCACCGTGAAGTTCGCGCATCATGGGATGATCAAACGACCAATCAACGACGTTTTGAAACGTCTGAACCGCCATGCGTTTTTCTTCCTTGGAGCGCCGAGATCGAAGAATATTGATGGTCTCAATTCCCATATCGTAAATCCAAGGGAAGTCCTTTCGCAACAAACTGAATACCATTTGCAATCCGACGAACTTGTTGTCTTTGATGACGCCACCAGGAAGTATTTCTTCGAACATCATCAGATTCAATTCTCGGCCACGTCTCCGTGAAAGCCGTTGCTCGCCACGATCGGTCCTCTCAATTAGTTCTTGCAATAGCTTCCTGATTTTTTCCGTGCCTGCTGGTTCTGGATTGCGAAGAAGTTTTTGATTGATCCGCGAAAGGTCGAGGATTTCTTCGAGAAGTTCTTCTGGTCTTGGCGTCCCGACATCGTTGTCGCCCGCGTCAGGGTCTGTCTTCAATTTGCCAAGTTCAGTTTCGAGCGTTGGATACCATACGTCGAAAGCCTTATCGAGTCGGTCGCCCTGAAGCCCGTCGTTGTCACAAGCTTTGTTGAGGGTCTTGATCAGTTTCTTGACGTCTGACTTCTCGAAAACGGTTGATTGGAATTGAAGAATCGGGCCATCGACTTCAGAACGCTTTATGTCGAAGAGAATTGGGCTGACGAATGACTTGTCCATTGTTTTCGACAGAGCGACCCGTGTCGCGCATGGCCGTTGCATGACAATCATCAGGCAGTTCCGAAACGAGTAGTTGAGGAACCGAGCCATCGCGTTGAGGAATGCGACCAACGTGTCGCTCTTGCCTTGAGCCAATGCCTGGCTCAGTTCGTCAAATCCGTTCGATGCCAACTCCATAGCTTCTTCACGTTTCATGGGATGTCCCCCTTTGTGAAAGTTCAGCTCCGGCGTGCTGCAACTGATGACAATGAGTGCGGGGCCTGCCGGTCGGCCCGATGGCGGCCACCACTTCGAGTCAAGGCTCTGCGAATGCAGACCGCGCTTGCGCGAGCTTGGCCTTGACCGACGTGGTAGCCTCGGACTTGCCGACCGAAGACAGTGTCGTGGGGGTCGTAGAGAAAACCGCTTGGTAGAACGCAACGGCACGCCACCGGTCGCACGCAGGGGGATGTTGCGTGGAACCGGTGCGTTAAAGCGTCTACTCGAACAGACGTGGACGCGACTTGCGGATTGAGAACAGGCACGCGAAGAGCGATCGCGCCGAAAAAGAAGTCGAGCCGAATACTCGGATATCACACTACCGAGCAAACTGCAAAGAAAGGGCGTACGTGGATTCGGTGACTGCGGGTGGATGTGGGGTTGACATCAGGCAAATCCATTGAGCATGCGGGCCATGTGACGGGCGGTCATGCCGGTCATCGTGACGGCCTTCGGACGGTGGGCCGTCGTGCGGAAAAGCGACGTCGCCTTGTCGGAGTGTTCACCAGGTTGCCCCAGACTCCGGTATTCGCCCTGAACGTAGCGGATACCGGACAAACCGGAACTGACTTGAGCGACAACGTTGGGTAAGATAATCGCTTGGGACGAGTCGGAGTCTGGAACAACGTGCGGGAGGATTGATTTCGAAATGGCATCGGCGGAGCAGGTCAAAGCATTGCTGAAAAGCTATTGCGAGGGGAATGGAGAACATTTTGCCTCCGTGGCCCTGCAAATCGCAGCGGATGCGGCACGCGCCGGGAAAGGCAATCTGGCCCAGGACCTGCGAGACTTGGTGGACGACATCAAGCGCAAGCAAGCGGCAGGCAAGATTGGCGGAACCGTGCCCATAGCCCGTCCGACGGGCGAGTTGGCTGCGATTTTGGCAGTCACCTATCCGCAGACACATTTCTCCGAAATGGTGCTCAGCAGCGAGACACGCGGTTCTCTGGAGCGCGTGCTGGGGGAATACCGCAGCCAGTCGCGGCTCCGCGAGCACGGGTTTTCTGCCAGGAGAAAACTCCTGCTGGTTGGACCTCCGGGCTGCGGCAAGACCATGACCGCCGCCGCCTTGGCCGGGGAATTGAAGTTCCCGTTATTCTCGGTCCAGCTTCACGGGCTGATTACCAAGTTCATGGGCGAGACCGCCGCCAAACTGTATGCAGTTTTTGATGAGATGAAACATACCCAGGGGGTCTATTTCTTCGACGAGTTCGATGCCATCGGCACTGATCGTGGCGCCAAGAACGACGTCGGTGAAATCCGGCGCGTGTTGAATTCGTTCTTGCAGTTCCTGGAGCAGGATGATTCGGACAGCCTGATCGTCGCCGCGACTAACTACGACGCCATGCTGGATGACGCCTTGTTTCGACGGTTCGATGACGTGGTCCGGTATGCCCGCCCCGATGCGGAGCAAGTCGCGTCCTTGATCCGGAATCGGCTCCACAGTTTTCTCGCTCAAAGAATCGCTTGGCCGACGATTAAGACGGCGGCCTGCGGTCTCAGCCATGCCGAGATCGGTCGTGCATGCGACGATGCGGCGAAGGACTGCATCTTGCACGACCGGAAACGAGTCACGACGGCGATGCTCGCCACCGCATTGAAGCAACGTCGCCGTGGCGAGGTGTCGAACGTCGCTGGTAGTCAGGATGCGAGTGCGTGATCCATGCCCGAGTTGCCCCATCTTTTTCCACGTGACTCCGGCGATATCGAGCGATACACTTATGCGTCCAAAGTGGGTTCGGCACCCTTCAAAGTGCCGCCACGCGATGATCGAGTCGGCCACAGCCATGCACTCGTGGCGCAGCTGGAGACAGCGGAACAGCAAGCCCAGGCAGTCGTCGCGTCCAGGCCGGCCGCCGAAAAGCCAAAAGGTGTTGTGCTTGATTTCGAAAGCGACCCGAGTTTCAAGCTGCAATTGAAGAGCATGGAGGCCGAGGCGAGCGGCATCGAGCTGCGAAATTCGCGAGTGAGCGAGAACGGCGTGATGCACGCGACCGTCTTCGTGCCAGACGGCAAGATTGGCATCTTCGTCCGTAAGTTCGAGGCCTACGCCGATCCGTCAAAGGACTCCAAGCCCAAGAATCCGGACAGTCCGAGCAAGCCGAGAAACAACGACCTTGTGGCGAGTATTGGACAGGTGCGGCTGGCAGCGCTCGAATCGTTTTGGACGGATGCCGGCGCATTTCCAAGCGACCGGGATGAGCCACTGTGGTGGGAAGTCTGGCTGCGTGAAGCGACGAATCCGCACGACGTCGGCGACGTGTTTCGCGCACGCGCTCAGGCTGCCCATATTATTGTCTCGACACGTGAATTGCGATTTCCAGACCGTCGCGTCGTGTTGGCCCGTGCCTCCATCGAACAACTGCTTACTGTCGAAAACCTCTTCGACATCCTGGCCGAACTTCGCGCTGCCAAGGTTCTGGCCGGAGAGTTTCTCGACTTACCGCCGGTTGACCAGGCGGAATATGTGGCGGCAGCCAGAGAACGAATTGAGCCACCGGCGAGCGATGCTCCCTCCGTTTGCCACTTGGACACAGGCGTCAATCGAGGACATCCACTGATCCAAATCGCGCTGAGCGCAGAACACCTGCTGGCGGCGGACCCGTCGTGGTCTGCCGCTGACGGTCATCCGCAACAGCACGGTACGGCGATGGCTGGTCTGGCACTCTACGGTTGCTTGACCGAAATTCTGGATGGTACGGATCCGGTTGTTCTCCGGCATCGCTTGGAGTCGGTCAAAATATTGCCCGACGACGGCGAGAATGACCCCGACCTATATGGAGAGATCACGTCGCAATCGGTGTCGCGGATCGAGATTGCAGCGGCCGAGCGAAAGCGGCGTGCATTTGCCCTGACCGTGACGGCGGACAGTCGGGATGAAGGCTATCCGTCGTCATGGTCGGCTGCCTTGGATCAAATTTGCTCCGGCGCGGAGGACGAGGGTCGTCCATCCCGATTGATGCTGGTCTCCGCCGGGAACACACCCTTGGCAGGACGGCACGAGTACCCGAACCACAGCCACGTGCAAGGAGTCGAGGATCCGGCCCAGGCCTGGAATGCGATTTCGGTCGGCGCTTACACGGAAAAAGCGACGATTCACGCGGCCGACTATCACGACTGGCGTCCGGTCGCCGACGCCGGTTTGCTCAGTCCCGCTAGCCGGACTTCGATTGTATGGGATGACCGGTCATGGCCTTTCAAGCCCGACATCGTGATGGAAGGGGGCAATTGCGCCATTGACCCGACCACCGGTCATGCCGACTACGTCGACGACCTGATGCTGCTGACGACTCGCGTAAGCCCAACGGGAGTGTTACTGGCGACCACGGGGGACACCAGCGCCGCTACCGCACTGGCCGCCCGTTATGCAGCCATTATCTGGTCGCATTATCCCAATCTTGGTCCGGCAACTGTTCGGGGCCTGCTGGTGCATTCAGCTCGATGGACGGCTCCCATGTTGAGCGAATTTCCCCATGAGCAACGCCACAATCGACTGCGCGCCTATGGATACGGAGTGCCGGACCTGAGGCAAGCTCTTTGGAGCGCCAACAACTGTGCTACGCTGGTCATCGAGGATTCGCTTCAGCCATTCGTCAAAGAGCAGGACAGTCGCGGCCAAGTGCGGGTGAAGACCAAGGACATGCGTCTGCACCGTCTGCCGTGGCCGAAGGAAGTTCTTGAGCAATACAGTTCCGAAACCGTGCGCATGCGTGTCACGTTGTCGTATTTCATTGAGCCGAGTCCGGGCCGACGCGGCTGGAAGTACAAGCATCGCTATCAATCGCACGGATTGCGATTTGATATCAAACGGCCATTGGAATCGGAACAAGAGTTTCGCAAACGAATTACCAAGGCTGCCTGGGACGATGAAGAAGAATCGGCACCTGCAGGCTCCGACGAGCGAACCTGGACCGTTGGCGAAAAACTTCGCTGCAAGGGTTCAATACATTCTGACGTCTGGACGGGAACGGCCGCACAACTCGCCGCCGCTGGCTGCGTTGCCGTCTTCCCTGTCACAGGCTGGTGGAAAGAGCGACCACACTTGAATCGTTGGGATCGGGCGGCCCGGTATTCGTTGATCGTGACGATTGAAACTGACAAAACGGAGATTGACCTTTACACACCAATCGCGACGATGATCGGTCTGCCAGTCGCGACGGAGATTCCTACGTTTGGGACGGAGTAGTTTCTGATTCAGCGACAAAGGGAAGAGCGGGCGGTGGTGCGTCCCTCCTGGAAGGGCGCAGGACAGGTTGCTTGGCGAGGTCCAGTGGCGTGCAGACAAAGGACCTCTGAGGAAATACGGTGCCGTTAGAACAAGCGACCCCGCTCCGGCGCGATGCGGACATCATCTTTGTCCGGCAGGTCGGCGGCGGAATAGCGGTTCAGGCGTTCCGCCCAGTCGGCAGCGGCGGGGTCTAAGGGCATGCTTGTGATCCGACGAGGTGCCGAGGCGGGCGCTTGATCCAAATCGCGATTGCGGTTGGCCCACTGCAGCTCGTCCCGAATCTCGTCGAGCACTTCGCGAAGGATGGCGAGTTCTTCGCGGAGCCGGTCGAGCACTTGCGCGATGGCATCCGTCGAATCGACAGGTGAGTCAGTGCGTTTCATGGGTTCTCGTCCTCCGAGTCCGTCAATTCCGCCGTGCGGCGGAGGACGTCCGGCAAAGTGGAACGGACTTCCCTTGGGCTGTAATTCGGCGGAGAAAACCCGCTGCGGTTCATCCAATCTTGCAATGCCAAGGCATGCTCACGGGCTGTGTGAGGTGCTGAAGGTTTCAGGGACAGGTCATTCTCTTATTCTGGGGCTTTGAAGGGATGGGAAGATGCCTCGGAAGAAGAAGTCAGCGGTCTCGTCGAATGGTCGTCGGCGGTACACGGATGAGTTCAAGGAGGAAGCGATTCAGATGCTGCTGGATGGCCATACGGCACCGTCTGTCAAGGAGCGTCTGGGCCTGCCCAACTGTGCCATTCTCGACCGTTGGAAGCAGGAACAACTGGCTCGCTGTGGGCCGGTGGCCGGTTCGCTCGAAGCCCGTGTTCGCGAACTCGAAACCGAACTGGGGCGCGTTGAACGGGAACGAGATGTTCTAAAAAGCGTTGGCCATTTTCGGCCGCAACGAATAACCGATGTCTATGCCGCCGTGGAAACGATCGTCGGTGAAGGCGTTGCAGCGGTGAGTGAAGTCTGCCGCGTCCTCGGCGTCAACCGCACATCGTACTACGCCGGGAAGACATCCGCACCGACTGTCTGTGAAGAACAAGAGGCTCAACTGTCGCCGCTGGTTCGAGTACTCTTTAAGAAACATCGTTGTCGTTACGGGGCTCGAAGGATTGCCAGCGATCTGCGTGAAAGGGGACACCGATGCAGCGACAAAAAGGTCTCAAAAGTCATGAAAACACTGGGTTTGAAGGCCATTCAGCCGAAATCGTTCGTGCCCCAAACGACTGACAGCAACCACCGTCTGGGCTATTCGCCGAACCTCCTGGCGGAGGCCGACGATCCGACGAATACGAATCAGATTGGGGTCGGCGACATCACTTACATTCCGCTGGTGGGTGGTACGTTTTGCTACCTGGCGATGCTGATGGATTTGTACTCACGGCGTATCGTCGGCTGGAAGCTTCGGGAAGACATGACCGAAGCACTGACACGCTCGGCGCTGCAAATGGCGATCCGCGCTCGTCAGCCGGGAGAACACCTGATTCATCACACTGATCGCGGCGGCCAGTACGCCGGCCATGAGTACCGCGCGATTCTGCGTCGAGCGGGGATGCGCCAAAGCATGAGCCGCGCGGACAACTGTTACGACAACGCTTTCATGGAAAGTTGCTTCGGAACGATCAAGACTGAACTCGCAATGACCGAATACGAAAACAGGAAGGCGGCACGAAAAGAGATCGCTGAATACCTCCGCTACTACGATCTCGAACGCAGACACTCAAGCCTGGAGGACTTCACTCCGAACCAGTTTGAACAGCTCATGAACCACTCAAAATAAGAGACACGGGTGTCCCTGAAACCTTCAGCACCTCAAAGAGCTTGCAAAGTTCTTTCGTGCTGTCGATGCGCTGGAGCCTACGGCGAGTTCGCCGTTGCGGCACTTGGTGATGCCGGAAATCTTTCGGCTCCTGTCTGGATGCGGGTTTCGTGTGGGGGAAGTGCTGATACTACGCGTGCGAGACGTCGACCTCGATCAGGGCATCATCACGGTTCGCCAAGCAAAGTTCCGCAAAGATCGGCTGGTTCCACCCGCGTCGTCCCTGGTGAACCGATTGCGCAAGTATGCCGAGCATTTTGGCAACCAGCCGCCCGATACGTTCTTCTTCCCGGGGCCCAGCGGAGGTCCGTTCGCGCTGCGCACCGTGTACACCGTCTTTCGCAAACTGCTGATGCAGTGTGGGATTGCTCACGCAGGACGCGGCCAGGGACCCAGGATCCACGATTTTCGGCACCGCTTCGCGGTCCACACCTTGAGACGCTGGTATCGAACAGGTGAAGACCTCGACGCCAAACTTCCGCTCCTGGCCACCTATTTGGGGCATCAGCATCTTTCCGGAACTCAGCATTACCTGCATCTGACGGCCGAACTCTTTCCCGAAATCACCGCTCGACTCGATGCGGCCTTTGGTGAAGTCATCCCCAGGAGGATCGAACGATGAAGCCCACCGATTTTTCCATCCACGTGACCGACTTCTTGACGCATTACTTGGGGGCTCAGCGAAATCTCAGCCCCCATACCATCAAGGCCTACCGCGACGTGTTCACGCTGCTGCTGCGCTTCTGCCGCGACGTGCGGGGAATTGCGCCGGAAAAACTCTGTCTCGAACAGATCGATGTTGCGTTGGTGGAAGCCGTCCTCGATTACTTGGGGACCGAACGGAATAGTTCGCGCCGCACGCGAAACCATCGGCTGGCCGCTCTGCACGCCTTCTTCCGATACGTTCAGGCCGAGGACCCCGCCCGCATGCTTCCGTGCCAAAAAATCCTGGCGATTCCCCAGCAGCGCCACGCTCGGCCCACCGTCACATACCTTTCGAAGGAGGAGCTCGCGGAGATTCTGGCGCAGCCGAATCTCCGCACGACCGAAGGCCGAAGGGATGCTGTCCTGCTGAGCATCCTCTACGACACGGGAGCGCGCGTTCAGGAACTGATCGACCTCTCCGTCGGCGATGTGCGCCTCGATCCGCCCGCGCAACTGCGTCTGCTGGGGAAAGGACGCAAGACCCGCGCGGTCCCTCTGATGCCCAGCACGGTCCAGCTTCTGCGTCACCACATCCGGGAAAACCACCTGGATGGCCCCGAACGGTTCGACACGCCCCTCTTCCAGAACGCGCGCCATCAACGACTGTCGCGTTCCGGAATCCGCTACATCCTTCAAAAATATGTCGTCCGAGCCCGAAGGAAGTGCCCCAGTCTGAGCCGAACCGTGAGTCCACACACGCTGCGCCACACCAAGGGAATGCACCTGCTGCAAAGCGGTATTTCGCTCGACATGATTCGCGACTTTCTTGGGCACGTCGATGTCACAACAACTCAGATCTACGCGAGGGCAAATCTCGAGATGAAACGCCACGCGCTGGAGACAATCACCGAACCATCACCGGTCCCGCGCATTCCCTCGTGGCAACAGAACAAAGACCTGCTGGACTGGCTCCGTTCCCTATAGACCTCACGAGGACATCCCCCCTGTCAAGTCGTACCCGCGGTCCGCCAAACTCGGCCGGAAATTATGTTGAGTCACCCAGTGCCCAGCAGCCTGCAATCAGTAAGTTGCGTTACCCGCTGCATATTTCCGCTGTCTGCGCATAATAGAGGCGGGTCGTTCGCGGATCGGCGTGGCCAGCGAGTAGTTGGACGTCTTCGAGGGGAAGTCCGTGGGAGAGCAAATCCGTGATGGTCGCCACACGGAACGAATGGGGAGACAAGTGGGACGGCAAGTCGGCATCGCGGAGCCTGCGTTTGACCATGCGAGCCATGTCGCCGGCGGTCATGCCGTTCAACGTGAGCATCTTCGTGCGGCGGACTGTCGTGCGGAAAAGCGGTGTCGGCTTATCGGAGAATTCGAGGCCCCCGGCTGCGAGGTAGTCCAGGATGTAGCCACGGAGGTCGTGGCGAACGGGAATCTCGCGGTGCTTTGTGCCCTTCTCAGTGAACCGCAGGCAATGTTGATCGCCAGTGTCGAAGAAGTCTCCTCGTCGCAGCCGAGCAACCGCTCCGACTCGGGCGGCTGTGTAAATCATCACGGCGATGATGGCACGGTCGCGGAGACCGACGACGTGGGATGTGTCGATGCTTGCCAATAAGCGACGGGCCTGTTGCACCGTGATTTCAGGAGTCTTGCCTTCAACAACCTGCAACCTCTCACCACGGACCGAAGCGGCCGGATTGAGGATCATCACATGCCGAACGACAAGTTCGTCGAAGAAGTGCCGCAGGGCCGACAGATGCAGTTTCTTCGTGGCCGGGGCAAGCGAGAGCCCGTCCAAATAGCGGCCGACATGGGCTGGAGCAATACGAACGAGTTCGACCCCACGCTGATCACACCAAGCCAGGAATCGCTCGATGGCGTGCCGATATGCCCGCCTGGTGCCGAGATTCCGCAACCTGCCGTAAATGAACTCCTCCCAGGCGAAGCTCGCAGCGCCGCCGGAGGCACGCACCAACTCGGGCAGGGACTCGGTAGCGGCCGGGCTCTGCTTGACCACCACAACGCCACATTGGCTGCCCGATGAATTGTTCGCCTCTTCGTGCATTCTCTCCCTGGTTGAACGGGAAGCTCGGTGTAGCACGAGTCTGCACGGGCCGCCCAGCATTCGGACGGATGCGGATGCAATCGCTTCGCACACCCGGAGCCTCGGAAATCAGCGGCTTCCGGAGAGTTTTTGGCCATCCGCACGGTAACGCCCGAAAACGTCCTTTGTCAGGCACTTAAGCACAGAAGACAACGATGTGTCAAACAGGATTGAGTGAAGTGAGTTTGGCGTACGAGCCAACAACTCGCCTTGGCGGATACCGCGATGGGGGCTACGCTGGCGGAACTGCCCTCACCTCTTCGACTTCAGTTTCCGCCGGCACGGCAAACATTCCATCTGCAATCCCCAGCGCCTTTCTGAAGTCGTCGACATTCGCGGCGGGTTCGCCAGCAATGTATTGGACATTCCAGCCTCCATCATCATGTCTTTCATCAAGTCCGACCCACACTCCGCCGTAGATGCGAACTTCGATGTCCTCGTCGGTAGCCTGTTCTGGAAGATCGCCCATTTGTTTGACGCTTTCGTACATTGCTGTTTTCCTTTCCTATGGAATCTCTGACTTGCTAAATGCACGCACTCGATTTTCACCAGTCGACAAGTCACAGTGACGAGACAAATAGTCGGGAGCCCACTTGGTAGGCGTCGCAGTGTCTTCGAACCACTTCGTGACACGTTTGACGAGCTTTTCGTGGTGATGCTGGTCGACCTCGCGGATGCCGTAAACCTTTACCCATTTCCCAGGCTCCTTCGTGCTTCGAGTCCAGCGATAGTAGTTCGCTTCTCTGAGTGTGAAGCCGCTTTGGTGGCCCCAAATATCGACATGGATGGGTCCTTCGCTGAAGTGTGCGAGGTGTTTCAGTGTTGGTGACAGACTCATGGCGAAAATGGTGCCACACGTGGCCATCAATGGCAAAATGATCGGATGCTGTCGGTCACTTCATCTCTGTGCGGAATCTTGCAACAGCCTGCTCCGAAAAACGGCAGCCATGACGCAGTTCCGCCAATCTAATATGACCGCCGCGCCACGCAGAACTCTGCAACGCAGAATCAGTAGGTGGGACCGGAGTGACGATCGGTAGCTGGCCCCCACACGATCGCGGTGACGGCGGGACAAATTGGTGTTCGGTGGCCGATGGTCTCAAATCGTTTTGAAAACCAGGGGCCACCCGGACGCATTCTGCTCGGATCAGAACAGCGCCCGTTCTCGGGGTCGGCGCTCACTGCTGACGACAGCAGCGACAAGCAGATCAGAAGGAAGCATCTTCGCCATTGCGCTCATGGCCATTGCCATTCGACGCAGCGGCCGCCTGCTCGAAGATCCACGAGTGGCAGCGGTCGAGGACTTTGCCGACCAGCGGCAAGTCGTCCCGGCCGAAGCTCACAGAATCCTTCCATTCGTCTCCGTCCTTGTAGAGCCGTGTGACGGTCACATTGTGCCGCGTGCCGTTCTGGGTGTCGTTTTCCAGATGGCCGCCCGTATCCGACCGAGACGAATCTCGTGGACCGGGCCGGCTTTCTTCGCAGTCTTTGCCATGGTTCTGTCCTTTCATTCAAGACAGGGTGAAGAATCGAAATGAGCCGCCGCAATCACGGTTGCGGTTTGACAATCGGCTCCAAACGCGGAAGTCCGAGCGTGTGACGGGCTTCCTGACATTCGTCGCTGCCTGCGGGAAAGAGCACGCAGACAACGGGTCGCGTGGGATAGATGCCACAGCGGCTCTCGCCATCGAGAAACGGGCAGGCCCCGTGTCTCAAGCAGTTGAGATAGCCGATCTCGCCATCCAATCCCGGTTCTCGAAGAGGCAGCATCCGCGCGCCGAGTCTCGGCTCACGGAGCAGATCCTCCTCAAACACGTCCACCAACTTTGTGCGGCAACACGCGCCGCACCCATCGCATTCGTAGCTGTCGTTCATGGGTCGATCTCCTCCATCTCTGGCGAGAATCGACACGAACGGCTGAAATCCGAATCCCCGTCGAAATCCACCAACAGTTCGGTGATGTCGTCGGCAAACTCGGCGGTGCCGCCGTGAACGTCCCAGTCAAAGCGGTCAAGGACCCGACGCGCGGCGGACCGCGCATCAACAGCCACGACTCCGGGAAACTTGAGTCGCACGACGGCGTAGCAATGCACGGAGAAAGATCGCACATTGGCCACTTCCGCGTCCACGAGGCCCAGCTCTCGAAGTCTGGCCAACGCGACCGCATCGCTGGGAAACCGCTGGCAGAAGTCGCAGCGTTCCACGACTGCGCCGGGCGCAAGGCGACCGTTGTCCATGGCGGCAATCACACCGGGTACGCCGGTGTAGAACGCGCCGGGACACTCACATTCACAGGGTTCGCGTGGGTGAGGCATGGCTCACCTCCTTTCCGTTTGGACAAAGAAATGAGAGAAACTCAGCCGGACTCACTCAGGCCGCAAGAGCCAGGAGTTGGCTGATCTTCGCATCGAGTTCCGTGCGGTCGCCGGCCAGGCTGATCGAGCCGGAGACTCGCGTCAGCGCATCGACGGCCGAGAGTACGGTCGCCCGCCCGCGGCTCATCGCACTGGGCAGGGCTTCCTTGGCAAGCTTGCTCGAAATGCCGTGCTCACCCAGGAGCTTCACTACGCTCTCGGCGTCCTCTGCGAACGGCTGCTGCATCGCCTTTTCGATAACTGCAGCGAAACGATCGCGGCGTTCATCGCGACGAGCGACCAGGCGTTCGATGTGCCGGCGGATTTCGTCGAGCGCCTCGCGCACGTTGGTCGTGTGCTTGCGTGAGAACTCGACCACTTCCACGGCATCCCACACGATATGGTTGCCGCAGATTCGCTGGTACCAGAACGTCTGGATGCCGAGTGATCGGCGTCCGACTTCACTATTCCAGACGAAGAAGCCCGGCGCAAACTGCTCTTCGCCAATCTCCGTCCAGCCATTCGGGTCGATCAGAAAGGCGAACAGATCCTGCTCACCAAGATACAGTCCCGAGCCGTGACCATTGAACGCGCGCTGCGGCGGTTCAAAGTCTGGACGAAACTCCTTGACGACATCGAGCAGTTCGTCATTCCAAAATCGCGTGTAGCTGACACCGTGAACCGCCTTCGCCGTCCGTTCGGTCGTCAACAACTGGATTGGCTTTGACGCACTGGGCAGCGTTTCGCGAATTGCCTGCGCCGCCGTCTCAGATTGCAGCCGATTGATCGTCTGGCGGCTGATGCCGCAGTTGGCCGAACGACCAGTCGTTGAAATGGCACGGTGTGCCGTCCTCAAGTGACAACCGCAGCGATCCGCTTCCCTCGGGAACCAGCAGCTGCGGAAGCTGCCAGTGTTCGACCGATTCCCGCCGCCGCCGTTGAAACTCCTCATGGAGTACCTCGAACGACTCGAAGCATTCATCCGGCTCCCGCTTGAACAATTGGCGATGGGCCTTGTCGAGATTAGCCATAGTTACATCTCCTTCACACGAACAGAAACGAGTTCCCGACCACAATAGTCAGGCCGCAGACCACCCGGTGCGGATAGCCTGCGACCTGACTGGCAGTCGGCGCGAAGGGAAAGCAACAGTCTGTAATGATTGAGAAAACCTGATGAGACCACCGGCCTCTCCACCTCGCGGTGTGCGAAGTTGAGAGGCGGTTTACGCGTCTACCCAGGTTGAGCCGTTGCGGAAAAGTTCAAAGATATGACTGATTCCGAAGCACGACTCGCGGGAATTGTCACGTACCGCCCAGACAAAGGAGCGACCGCCCGCCAGGGCCGGGAGCGGTGACACAGTCAGAGATTCGCGCCTGCGACTCAGATGGCGAAAGGCGGTTGATGTTTCCAATCTCGCGCGATGAACCAGGCTCTTTTTCGGACAAACAGGACACTTGTATTCATCGCGGAGAGTCAAGGAGGAGCCTGGTCGGGATGCTTTTTTCCGTCACGACGACGGGAAAAAGTCGCGAGAGCGACCCGCGAGGGCAGCCCGAACAGCAGCAGCCGGAGGCGGCCCTTGACCAGAGCGATACACTCCTCGGGCCTGTTTGTCTAATGAGAATGGCAACTTGTAATCCGCAGCTGTCTCCACCGGGGACGCTTCGTCAACAGGCGGCGGATGCCCAAATCCGGACTGAAACGCGGACAACCGGTTTCAGCGATTGTCACGGGCGACGGTCGAAAGCAACGAAGCTGTCGGCGGAAGAATGGTGCCGTATTGGACGGCATGTTGATTCAGTTGGCTGAGCGAGTCACGGAATCGTCGGCAATGAACGAGCGCCATGATGTGGCTGGCTGGTGGTGACGGAATGACTGCCCAGAAACAAATCGATTCGCACGCCGCGCGGCGGTACGCTCGCCGAAGTAGAAACGGCACGCAATGTTCCGTTTCGAGAACGAAATACTCGAGACCGTTCGCCGTGATGATACCTGTATAGGATTCGACCATTCGTCTTGAGTACCACGACAGTGGCAGGCAAGTAAAGTGCGGCTTCCGTTGCGGCAGGAAGTGGTCGTGAAGCGGAGTGGCGATTTGGCCAATTGAATTGGCGTCGTTCGCTTGGGTCTTTTCACAGCCCAAACGATCGGAGAAGCAAGATGAGGCCTGCGAAGACGAGCAGCAATGCACCGTAGGCAATGCAATTGACAACAACGCCGGTGGCCAACGCACGTCCTTCCGAGTGAGGGCGAAGCGACTGTGTGACGGGCCGAGCCTCGGTTATGGGCGGTTCGTCTCGCACCTCGTGGGTAGACGACTGGGAGAGAGACGAGACAAATCCCGCAACAAATGAAAACAGAGCGAGGCCGATGAAGGAGACGATGAGGACGGAGACGGTCACGAGTAACATGGTAAGCATCTGACGGTCCTCCAGTTCAAGAGATCGGAATGCCGAGCTGCTGAGCGCGAGTCCATGGTTCACTTGTATGAAATGCCAAACGCGCCACGCGACTGGTGGTGACAGAAGAATCGCGTGAAATGGGGATATCTGTGACCAGGAATGACAGCGTTTTTGCGCAGGATGTGATCTTGCAACGTTCTCAGCTGTCGCCCCAGAAGTCCCGACGTTACAATTGGAATCAACTGTCCCCCGCCGCCGGGAAGTCAAACATATGGCGGACTGACCCCAGCCGCCGGGCAGCAAAACATATGGCGGCATTTTTTGTTGCGCTAAGAAAAAGTGGCACAACTGCTCAATCATCAACAGGCGGTCTGAGGTTTCGGCGGATTTCAAGGTGTGTCTGCGCGATTGGTGCGTGAGATTCTGGCACGCCAACGAGTTGCTCGCTCAATGCTCTCGCTCTCCACATGATTTCCGCGTCAAGGCGTCTGGTGGGATCGTCGGCAAGCACTTTCAGGTGTCGCCGTATCTCAGCAAGTTCCCGCCGTTCAAGGGGCGGCGGCGATAATGACGCCAGATATTGAGTTTTCCGATCCAGCGAATCAGCGGTTTCGCTGAGCCACCTGGCGGCTTCATCTCGCGTCATGAATTGCGCCAGGAAGGCCTTCCGGTTGTTGTCTTCGCCTGATTGGTGCCAGCCACGTGGAGCAGCGAGCGGCAGCAGAAAGTATCCCAGCAGCACACCAGCCATCAGGCCGGCAGTGACCTTGAAGGCACCCGTCGTCTGGACAGCTGACATGGCCGGAGACTGCGGTGTTGTCGAATGATCAGTCATTGTGTGTCCTCGATCTAAAGGATTGGAAGTCCGGTATTCGTAAGCCGCCCATTAGCCGTCTGTTGAAAAACTGCTTCGTGGGCGAGAGCGCGGCAAAACTCGTCAGATCAAGGAGCCGAATCGCAGACATATCCCTAACAGTCCGTTGAAAAACCCCCTTGACGGGTGGGGTAGACTTTCTTTTTTCGCGGAGTCGAACCGGGAGGGTGGCCGATGGCGGTGGGGCGGCGGAGGTCGGAGCGGCAGGAGACGTTTGGGATTGCGGCGGCGGAGACCGCGACCGGGCCGCGGCACGTGTTCTACGAGCGGCTGAACGCAATTCTGGCCGAAGCGGGTTTCGATGAGTGGGTCGAAGAACTGTGCGAG
>JAJDEI010000163.1 GCA_029259845.1 Planctomycetaceae bacterium
CGATTTTCCCATGTTTGGCCTCCTTGCCAGTTGGACTGTTGTGACAATCGTCCTTCTGGCCTGAGAGGCCTTCTCTGTCTCTATCAATCGAAGACCCAATCACTTACGACACTTCAAGTGCCATTCGTGCCTGACCCCGACTTCTCCTGACCCCGACTTCTCCGCTGACGCAGCCTTGCAACAAGAACTTACTGCACCCCCACATCAGGATTCGAGTGAGCCGATTGTCCAGGCCGGGCAGTCACCGGCGTCTGTTGTTTGACACCAGTCTGGTTCGGCTAAAGAACACTGGGGTTGTGCATGTGCGAGGGCTTTGCGCATATGCAAGCAGGACGAATATCCGTACTCGTCAACGGATTCCGGAGGGCCTGCTGTCAGGGGAGCGGTTCCAGGAACCAGCTGCTCTGGCCGACAGTCAAGGGCTTCGGTGGCGGTAATTCTTCGCCGGTCAACTGCCGGACGGCCCATGCCAGGGACAATTGGAGACGCATCAAAACGGCATCGTCAAACGGCGCGTATCGAATCGAATTCTCCGACGTCGCGAATTGCCGCATCATCGGGGCCTCATCGGTCGCCTGCATGCGGCCCAGTGCGATCGCACACATCTGCTTCACGAGCGGGATTTCGAAAGGTTGGGGCTCGAAGTCACGGAGCCGGTCGCTGAGGGCAGCCTCCAGATCGGAATCGCGTGTCCCTTCATTCAGGCGGCCGATCGCCCAGATCGCGGCCCCGCGCGAGAGATGGCTCCCGTGCCGTTTGGGGATGTATTCGCGCAGCAGCGGCATGGCATCCTTTGCGTGCAGGACACCGAGGCCTTCGAACAGGTGGGCCACTTGCTGATCGAGTTCCGGATCGTCGCCCTGGAGACGTCGTCGTTCCGCCTGTCGCTTTGCCTGTTCGATCAGAGCGGGAACCGTCTCCCGAACAGCCACTTTGCGGAGTGCCCAGGCTGCCCGGATTCCGATTTCCGCACGGGGAGATTCGAGCAGTTCGACCAGCCGGTCCGCTGCCGGCTGATGTTCGAGAGCGCCCAGCAACACCGACGCCTGCTCCTGTCCCTGCCATCTGTCTCCGGCCAGGACCTGCAGGGCAGCGTCACGGATGGGTTCGCCCAGGTCCGGTTTCCCGGCCAGTTGGTACAGGCCCTCACAGACGTCGCGGCGGAGACCAGGATGCGGATCGGCCAGCAACTGGCTGAGTGGTGCAATCTGACTGGCCGCCGGAAGTCGCAGCATACAAATCGCTCCCTGACGGCGGACCTGCGGATCGGAGTTCTGGATCGCCGATTCCGCCAAAGGCAGGACCAGGGAGGAGTCGATATCGTTTAACCGCTGCAATGCAGCAGCAGCGACGGCAGGTTCGTCGTGACTGGCCAGACCGATCAGAAGCTGCCGGGCTCCTTCACTGGAATGACGGGCCAAAAGCCGAACTGCCACAAGCTGGTTGACGAAGTGCGGAGTCCGGGTGTTGCCGGCAAAACGCTCCGCATCCTGCTCGAGACCCGTTTCCGCGATCTTTCCGGCTGCTGCTGCCGCTTCGAGACGAACACCAGGGTTACGCGTCTGGTCGCTGGCGATGGACAACAGGTCCGGCAACGTCGATTGCTCACGGACTTCACCCAGTCCTCGCATGGCCAGGATCAGGGCTCGCGGACGCGTTTCCGCCGACGCAAGGCGTTCGATCCAAACTTGTTTTGCCGAAGGATTATCCCAGGCTGCCAGGGCCGGTTCGACAAGTTGCCTGAGATCCGCCCCGTAGGTCTGTGATGCCAAAAACAGCTTGTCGCTCGAACGGCGGGACTCCAGGACGATCAATGCACGAGCCGCCGCAAATCGTGCGGCTGGATGCGACCCCTCAGCCCGTAGGATTGCCTCAAGCCTGGGGACCGCTTGGACCAGGTCCGGAACGCCTCCTTGGTGTGCGCGGGCGATTGTCTCAGCCGCCATTCGCTGCATATCGGTCTCGGGACGTTCCAGTGCCTTCATCCAAAGCGCTGCCAACTTCGGATTCACCTCCTTGACAGGCTGGGGGAGATGAAGTTCCGGATCGGAATCCATCAGGAAATCCGGTTCAATTTCAGCACGGGCGACTGGCGCGACACAGCAGAGATGGATGGCGAGCCAACCGGATGTGCAAAGCAATTTCAACAGGCGATAGTTTCTCACGCAAGGTCTCTCACTGGGGTCTTGAAATTCGGTCGGCCCAGGCAGGCAGCACAACCAGAGATGCCACGGACCATTCCCCGGAAACCGCCAGTTTGCGGGGATGAGAGGGTTGTGATCGAAGCCCGGCCTCCTGGTCACTGAAAATGCAGCAGCAATCGAACTGAAAAACAAAGCAGATTCCACAACATGACGCCCAAACAGAACGTCCTTTCCCATCCAGACCAGCATTGGCAGACAGCATGGGGACAGCATAACACGGTCGGCACTGGCGATCGCCGCAGCCGATCGACGGAAAAAACCTCAACGAAAAAACAGCGATGAGCAGGTTGTCCAAAACGATACGAGCAACGGACCGGGGAATCGTCTCCAACAACTGCCGGCTTCTGAGTTCTCGTTCCGTCCTCTGAGTTCCCATTCCACGCTGTGCGGCCCGGCAGAAATGCGGGGCGCCGCCAAGGCGATCAATACGACCTGCATCACAACCAGGATGCAACAGGCCGGGCCTTCAGACGACATGGGTGGTTGCTCGCGTTTCCTCTGCCAGAGGACCGTTTTCAGCAGGTCGTCAATCCAGCGGCCAAGGCAATCGAGGATACTGATCGGCATAGGCTGTCGCAACTGTCGCGGTCCCTTCGATGAGGGCAACCATTTTGTTGAAGTTGGGGCGTCTCACCGACGTTGTCCGTCGCCGTTGGCTCCGGGTGAACTCCCATCCATGATCCCTGTTAGCCCGGAGGCAACGCCGACGGCGAACCGCCCACAATCCCCCCATCGTGAAAAACACGTTTGCCCGGTCCAGACCCTTGCGGCCTGTTAACACACTGCGGAGAATGCGATAAGGTACATTAGGGAAGTGTTTTTCCCATGTGCTGCGTTCCGCACGCCGTTGGCCCCGACGAATTGAACTGCGTCGTCACGGTAGGAGGTTGGCGGACGGGACACAGCAACTCGCTGCGGCTTGTTGCACGCACGCGGCAGTGGCGCACGCACGCAGCAGTGGCCATGATTCGACGCGTCCGACTGTCCCTTTCGAGGAGCCTGTCATGTCTGAGTCTGCGCTGTCACCATCAAACCGCCGCGACTTTCTAAAGACGGCCGGAGTGGGCGCCGCGGCGCTCACGGCGAGGCGTCGCGCGGTTGCTGCCGCGCAGCCGCCGAAGATCGTGATCGGTGTGATCGGTCCCGGTGGCATGGGCACCAATCATATCCGCAACCTTTGTCCTCGGAACGATGTCGAGATCGCCTGGGTGTGCGACGTCGACGAGCGGCGTCTCGGCGCGGCAGCCGACCACATCAAGAAGGCGGTCGCCAACAGCCGTGTCAAATCGACCGGTGACTTCCGGCACGTGTTGGACGACCCGGCGGTGGATGCGGTCTTCATCGCGACCCCCGATCACTGGCATGCCCCTGCGGCGATCCTCGCTCTCGATGCGGGCAAGCATGTCTACGTCGAAAAACCGTGCTGTCACAACATTCGCGAAGGCCGCCTGAT
Source organism: Planctomycetaceae bacterium (assembly GCA_029259845.1). Taxonomy (GTDB): domain Bacteria; phylum Planctomycetota; class Planctomycetia; order Planctomycetales; family Planctomycetaceae; genus JAHBXU01. The sequence goes on from JAJDEI010000163.1 coordinate 3,658, forward strand.
GGCCGAGGCGGTCGAGCGGTCGGGGCGATCGCTGCAGGTGGGGACGCAGAGCCGCAGCACCGACTGCGTCCGCGAGGCCATGCAGCGGATCCACGAAGGAGAAATCGGCGACGTGCTCGTGGCGAAAGCCTGGAACAGCCAACGGCGAGGCACGATTGGCCGGGCAAAGCCGACACAGCCGCCGCAAGGCCTCGACTTCGACACGTGGGTCGGACCGGCTCCGCTGGTGGAGTATCAGTCCAATCTGCTGCACGGCATCTGGCGGTGGTGGTACGCCTTCGGGTGCGGTGATATCGGCAACGACGGCGTTCACGACATTGACGTCGCCCTGTGGGGATTCGACCCGGCATCACACCCGGAACGGGCCACTTGCCTGGGGGGGAAGTACTTCTTCGACGACGACCAGCAGTTCCCCGACACGCAATACGCCGTGTTGGAATATCCCGTTGACGGTTCCTTCGTGAAAAAACGCCAGCTCATCTTCGAGCAGCGGATTTGGTCCCCCTACACGCAGGAGACCTATGAAAATGGGGCCGCCTTCTATGGGACGGATGGGTATCTGGTGATCGGCCACACGACTGGTTGGCGGCTGTACAAGCCCAAGGACAAACTCGTGGCTGAGCGCACCGGGCGAGCCGATCTCGTCGCCCATCACGACAACTTCTTCAACTGCATCCGCGGCGATGACACGGAATTGAACGCCGACATCACCGTCGGACACCGCGCGGCGACAGTCGTGCATCTGTCCAACATCGCCGCGCGCACGGGCAAGGTGCTGGAATTCGATCCCGTGACAGAAACGATCACAAACGACCGGCAGGCGGCCGCACTCGTCGGTCGCGAATACCGCGAGGGCCACTGGGCGATTCCCGGATAATTAACTGATTCGTGACGCGTTCGCCGTCTGAAGTACGAAACACAGAACTTGTTCCCAAGCTCCGTTTGGGAACGAGGTTGATATGCGAGAGCGCAACGGCTCTGCCGATCATCAAAAAAGGACCTTCCCCCCAGCGGGCGGAAGGTCTTGGGGGACCGGTCGGAATACCGAGGCGGCGGACTTCAGGCCGCCTCGTCGTGCACGTCTTCGAGGTCCTCGTCGTCATAGACAAGAGAGAAAATGCTGTTTGAGGCATCTTCCAGCAGCGACTGAATGTTCTCACTTTGGACCGTCTCGATCAGATCATCGATTACGGCGACGACCCGGTCGACCTCGTCGCTGGAGATTTCCTCGAAGTCGTCCTCGGGTGATGCTTCCGCCGACTCTTCTGCGGCAAATTCTTCAGCCGCAAGGTTGATCTCTTCGGGTTCGGGATTGACGCTCAGTTCATCAGACATCGCTGCCTCCTTGCAGTTGTGCCGCAGAATCGCGGAGAGATGAGAGTAGAGAAGTGAGGAATCGTGAGAGGGGAGTGAACCCGAGTGGGGCCTCTTGCCTTGTCGGGCTTTGGTCGAGTGGTTGGAGTTCAGCCTTCAGGCTACTGTTGGAGTTCAGCCTTTAGGCTGCGAAGACAAGCTAAAGCTTGAACTTCAACGGCTCAATCGGATGCTGACAGTGCATCAAGCCTTCTTCCGTGATTTCGCGCCTTTCGGCTTTCTCTGCTGGCTCGATGTCGCCGGTTTCTTGCGGGGTTTTTTCTTCGCCCCGGAGAAAACACGGTCCCAGCCGTCAGAGAACTTTTCCGTGGAGCCTGTGTGGACGGTGTATCCCGTCATCGGTTGCAGTCCTGTGTCAAATCGTCGAACTCGTGATACGACAGCAAGTGATTGCCGTTGCGTCAAAACTAGCAATTCAGGTGGGTGAAATCCACACCAGTTTCTGAGGGCTTCTCCGGCCCGGTCGCACGTTTTTCCTCATCTGTTCCTGCGGATTCTGACGATATTGACGCCGGGGGCCGGTCGTTTCAGGGGGAGCGGCTCTCTCCTGCGCGTCACGCTGACGCGCAGATTCTGCTGGTACCGGGGCCCGGGGGGGGACCGTATGTCGGATCAGGCATCCAATGATCGTGCGTCCGCAGATTCCTCGTTCGCGAGAACTGCGACAAAACTGCTGTTTGGCTCGCCGGTGCTGTGGGGGCTGGCAGCGAGTGCGGCGTTCTATGCGGCCATTCCGTATCTGCCGAAGTATCGAGAGTCGGCTCAGCGGTATTTCTGCAGCCATCCGCTGGAATACGCGCTGATCGGCCTATTTTTCATCGGCCTGTCGATCCTGGGCGGACGTTTGCTGCGGCTTGTCCGAGAACGGCGGGCCTTGGCAGCGAACGTGCTGGACGGCCTCGAGGGAAAAGCCGATTCGGGAGGAACCGGGTCCGAGGCCGACTTCACCAAGCGGCTCGAACTCCTCGACGACGCCCTGAAATCGCTGCCCTCCCGTGATCGCGACAGTTTTCTGGTCGCGCGGTGCCGCGCGGCGTGCGAATTTCTGAAAACGCGGCCGTCGGGCCGCGGACTCGAGGAGCACCTCAAATACCTCGCCGAAACCGCCGTCGAACGCCTGTTCGATTCCTATTCCCTGCTGCTGACGATCAACTGGGCGGTCCCCATTATCGGCTTTCTGGGCACCGTCGTCGGGATCACGCTCGCCATCGCCAATGTGACGCCTGAGCAATTGGACACCTCGCTCAACAACGTGACCGGCGGCCTCGCCGTCGCGTTCGATACGACCACCGTGGCGATGTCGTTCTCGCTCGTGCTCGTTTTCGCCTATGACTGGATCAAACGCACCGAATTACGAATCCTCGCGCAGGTGGAGCGGATCAGTCTGCAGCAACTGTTGCCGCTGTTCCTCATGGAAGACGACGCTGCCGACCCCGTGCAGGAGGCGCAGGCCATCGCCGCCAGGCAACTGCTCGACCGCACCGAATCGCTGATCCAGAATCAGACCACGTTGTGGCAAGACTCGCTGGATGGCATGCGGCAGCGCTGGTCGGAAACGATCGACTCACAACAGCAGCATCTGACCACACACCTCCACCAGGGCGTTGAGTCGACGTTGTCCGAGCACGCGGACCAGCTTGCCGAAGTGCGCGGCGACTTTCTCAGCGCCTTCGAGACGGCCTCGACGCGGTTTCAGGAAGCATTGGAATTCGATGCCGCCCGACGCGACCTGCAGGACGAACAATCGCAGTCGCAACAGCAGAAGATGTGGGACCGCATCCATGAGAGCCTTCAGGAAGTGGTCCGCAGCCACGATGCGCGGACCGAAGACCTGCTGGATGGGTTCAGCGAACGGATGAAACAGTGGCAGGCGGCTCTGGAGCAGAGTTCACAGTCGGTCGAGGTACACATGCAGACTCTGGCCGAGTACACCGAGCGACTGGCACAGCTCGCCGAACAGGGCGATCAACTCGACCGCGTCGAACGGCAACTCACCGACAATCTGGAAGCCGTGCGGGCCGCGGAGACTTTCGAGGAGACGCTGCACAACCTGACTGCCGCGGTGCACATGCTCACCGCGCGGACGAGACCAAAGGCGGCATGAGCGAGGGGGGGCCAGTGCCTTGCCAAACTTAAGACTTAGGGTTGGAGTTCAAGCGTTAACTTGCTTTTGCAGCCTAAAGACTGAACTCCAACACAAATTGCTAGCTGTGACAGACCACTAGCTGCCCGTTGAAGAACTGGTGACATCGTAACCCGAAGCGTGAGCGAGGGCCGATATTGCGAGGGACCAGCAAATTGGATGACCTCGCTTACGCTTCGGGTTACTTTTTCAACGGGCTGCTAGGGGGCAGGGACCAGGGGTTAGGGAGGCGGCAGTCGGACTGCGCGGAAGCGGCAGGGGGACCGCGTGCTCGTAGGGCAGATTCCCAATCTGCCACGAGCACGAACACGGAGAAACCGGCAGGTTGACAACCCGCCCCACGACATCAGCCGCCACGAAATCAACAATCGAGATGTCAACGGCCGAGATGTCAGCCGTCGTCCGGCGGGCGCGCCTCGAAGTACGGAATCAACGCGGTCGGGACAGGGTGGGCAACGCATCATGGGAAAACGTGCTCGACGCACGGCGAACGCCGTTTCGCTGTTCCCGTTTCTGGCAGTGCTGATCTGCGCGATGGGGGCCCTGATCCTGCTGCTACTGGTGACGACCCGCCGCATCCGCAAACAGCAGGCGCAGCAGGCGGCGGTCGCCGCGGTCAGTCCCATCGCCCCTGTCGCCCCGGCAGATCCGGCGTCCCGGGGACCCTCGGAGCCGGACATGCTGCCGATGTCCGCTTCCCCGCCCACGCGGTCGCCTCCTCCGTCGCCCGCCGTTTCGCCCGCTGTCTCACCCGACGAATCGGATGTCCGTGACATTCCCCTGCTGCCGCTGTTCGCACTCGATCCGCTGCCGCCGATGACCAATCCCAACGACGAATGGCACGCCCGGCTCAAGACACTTGAATCCGAGCAGACACAACTCGCCGCAGCGGTCAACGGACAGAAGTCCGCCGTCGAGCAGATCCGCACGTCGGCATCGGCCGACGCCCTCAATCTCGAAGAGCTCAAACAGCAGGCCGCCGTCCTCGACGAAGAGAAGAATGAACTGGAAGCGTCGTTCCACCTCCTGCAGGAGCAGGAGTTTGAAGCGGAGGAGCAAGCCCGGTTCCTGCGGCGGAAAATCGACGACGCCCGCGAACAACTGGCCCGTGCGGATTCCAAGTTCACGATCATGCCGTTCGACGGACGGCTGGGCACAACCCGACGGCCGATCATCATTGAGTGCACTGAAGATGCGCTCACCTTCGTGTCCGAAGGCGTCTCCCTGTCGGCGCGCGACCTCAACGGTTTCCCGGCCCGATACAACCCGCTGCTGTATGCGTCTCGGGCCTTGTCGAAGTATTGGGCCCGCAAAGATCGCACGGACAAAGACGCCGACACAACGGGCGATCCGTACATCCTGCTGGTCGTCAGACCACCGGGGACGGTCGCCTATTACGTGGCCCGCAAACTGCTTGGACCGAGCCATGACACGTTCGGCTACGAACTGGTCCGCAACGACCAGGAGTTCGTCTGGCCTGCCTCCGATCCGACCGCGACCAAACTTTGCCGCGACATCGTCGATCGCATGCTGAGCGAACGGGACGCGCTGTATGAGACGCCTCCCGATGCTGCACAACGGCACGTCGGCACATTCAGCGACGCCCGCGGCTCCTTCCGGCTCGATGAGGTCGACCGCGTCCGCAATCCCGGCCGCGGCGTCACGATCAACGGCCAACGCTACCGCCGCGAACCTCTCGCCGCCACGGCCACGGATCCCGACTGGTCCGGCGACAGGCGACAGGGATCCGTTCAGCAACAGATATCCTCTCAGCAACGGAATCCCGCCGGCGGAATGTTCGATCAGCAGGCAACACCGGGACAATTTCCCGGTGCCGAAGCAGCAGGTGCGGGATTCCTCGCGTCGGAAAACGGCCGTTTGGCTCAGACCTCCGAACCTCGCGGCATCAGCAGCGGTCGGCCTTTGCAATCGCCGGGGATCTTCGGACCGTCCGATGCAGGTTCGGAAGACGCAAGCCTCATCGGATCGGATGAGTCCGGAGACAGAACAGGGACGGGAGGCTTGGGCTCGTCGGGCATAGGAGCCGACACGGACTCAGACGCTCAAAAGTCCCGTAACGCGGGGTCCTCCCACACCCCGGCCGACGATAACGGCCAGTCCTTCTTCGAAAACGCCGCACCAAGCGAGCCCGATGCCTTTCCCGCCCGGCTGCGTCCCACAGCGGCGGCCGGTCCGAGGCATCGCGAGCGCGGTCACTCGGAGTCGCGCGCCGATTCATCGGGCGGCTCCTCTGGCAGCGGTTCGCCCACCCGGTCACCGTTCGCCGAGTTCGCCCGAACGTCTCGTTTCGGCTCGTCAAACGCACGCGGTTCAACCGGCTCGTCGGGTTCGCCGGGTGCAGCAAGCTCGTCCGGCGCAGCAAGCTCGTCCGGTGCATCAGGCTCGTCCGGTGGTCGGAACGGTCGGCCGACGCTCGACCTGTCGCCGGTTGCCCGCCGCGATGCCCCCGCCGGAATGGAAGGCGAGAACCCGCAATGGGGAATTTTCCGACCGGGGGGCCTGATCGGTTTCGAACGTGAGGTCCCGATCCACGTGACGGCGACCCAGGTGACGATCGCCGATGACAGCCGGTTTCCCGTCGCTTCCGACATGCCGGCCGGTGAACTGCGGGACCTGCTGGCGACTCATCTCAATCATCAAGTCCGCAGTTGGGGCGAGCCGCCGCGGAGTTTCTACTGGCTGCCGGCGCTGAACTTCACCGTCGGTCCGGGCGGCGACCGCACCTACGGGCGGCTCAAGTCCGTCATCGAACGCTGGAAACTCCGCTCAACAACAAAATACCTCCCCGAATAAACACAAACGACAAATCCACGGTTTAGCCGCAAGCGCCGTCAACCGTTTAGCCATAAGCGCTATCAACCGTTTAGCCGCGAGCGCTAGCGAGCGATCCTGGGGGAACACCAATCATGGCGCGGCGACGGCAAAGCGAAGACATCGAATTCGGGTCGGACTCATTCCTCGACATCGTCGCGAACATCGTCGGGATTCTGATCATCCTGATCGTGATCGCCGGCGTCCGCGTGAGTCAGACGCCGGTCACCGTTGCCAAGCCCGCATCGGCGGAGACGGTCGACAACGTCGCGCCGAAACCGCCGCCCAGCCGTCTGCCGGACGATTTGCCGCCGGCAGAAACATTGCCGGCGCTGCCCCTTCCCATCGAAGTTGCTGAGCTTCCCGGCCCGCCGGAGCCTCGCGAAGAGCCGGAGCCGATTGATCGGCCACCGATTCCCGAACCGCCGCCGCTGTCACTCGCACTGGTTGGCCAAGCCGCCACGCGGCAGCAGGAAGTCGACAGGCTGAAGCAACGCCTTGTCGAACTGGCGGCCGAGGAAGAGGCGCTCACGGACGAGCAGAAAGCCCTTCGCCAAAAACTCGACGAGGCGAGCCGCGATTCCGAGAACGAGCGACCGTTGGTGGCACGGGGCCGGCTCGCCGTCCTCGCCCAGGAAGAGCTGTTGAAGGCGAAACAGCACGAACTGGCCACGCTGCAGAGGACGCTGGTGGAAGCCGAAGCCGAACAACCGCCGCCGACCGTCCTCAAACACAAGCTGACTCCGGTCGGACGAACCGTCGACGGCGAGGAGTTGCACTTCCTGCTCTCCGGCGGACGGGTCGCGGTTGTGCCGATGGAGGAGATGGCCGAGGAATTGAAGAGGCACCTGCGGCGGAAGCGGGATCAGGTTTTGCGGACGAACCGCTACGTCGGCACGATGGGACCGGTCCAGGGATTTCGCATGACCTACGTGGTCGAGCGGCAGCCAACGTCGTTGATTGAAGAGCTGCGAATGGGAGCGGCCATCATTCGCTCGGGGCTGACCGAGTTCCAAATCCATCCCGAGCCGGGCGTGATCACCGAGGCAGCCGCACAGGCCCTCCATCCGCGGGGCCGCTTCCTCGCCGCGCTGCGCCGGGCCGGACCTGATGCAACGCTCACCTTCTGGGTCTACCCCGACAGCTTCGCCCTGCACCGCACGCTACAGGAGTTCGCCCACGACCACGGCTTCGAAGTCGCCGCCCGGCCGCTCCCGACCGGCGTCCCCATCAGCGGCTCGCCCCAAGGCTCACGGTCCGTCGCCCAGTGACGATACATCGAGTGCGGCCGGATCCCCACAAATCAGAGCCGCGCCCGTCAGGAAGCGGCCGATCACCCGCGTGGAAACTGGGGTGGAAATTGGGGTCAGGCACCAATTCGTTCCTGCACTGACTCGAAACCCCGGATTGACCTGAAACAGCAAGGCTGATATCCCTCCTGCGGTTTTGCCCCCCCCGTTCCCGCAAGGAGGTGCGTGATGGCCCGCTGTTTCCGCTACGCGATCGCTCTGCTCAGCCTGTCTGTGACCGCCGTCGACGGTTCGGATCGTCCGCAGAAAGCGACGCTCCCGGACCCCATTCAACGTCTGCTCGAGCTGCAAAGGCCACAGCCGATTGCCATTAGCATGGCATTTCCGGTCGCCCAGGCTGCGAAACCCGAGCCGACACCTCCGGCGGATGCAATCTCCCCGGTCGAGCATCTCCGCCGCGCGGCCGACCACCTGGAAGCCGCCGCTGTCGGGCCGATCGCCGAGGACATGCATCGCCAAGCCGAACGGCTTCGTGAACTCGCTGGTGAAGTTGAAGAAGAAGCGACCACACATCTGAGCGAGTTACGGCAACAGCTCGAAAAGATTCAGAACGAGATTCGACAGGTGGAGGCGTTGACCCTAGGGACTCAACAGGTCCAGCTTGAGCTCAAGATGGTTGAGATCGATCTGTCCGCAATGAGAAAACTGGGGTTCAATTTCGAATTCTTGCTGGATTCAGGTGACAAGATGCACACTGTTGCGGGTGGCGGTGATGCCAATGGGTGGTGTTTCGCGCATGAGAAACAAGCGGTGGCTTTCCTCGACGCCCTGATTTCGGAAAAGATCGCCAAAGTGTTGGCGAGCCCGACGCTCGTCACAATGAGCGGACGGCCCGCGACCATTCTTAGCGGCGGTGAATTCCCGATTCCGATCCCTCAGAAATCGGGCAGCATGAGCCTTCAGTGGCGAGAATTCGGCGTGAGGGCCGAAGTGCTTCCGGTGATCCTCGAAAACGGACGGGTGCGGTTGGACATCGCGCCGGAGATCAGCGAACGCGACTTCACCAACGCCATGACCATCGAAGGCATAATCGTACCGGGCATCACCACACGGCGTGTGAACGCACAGGTGGAAATGGAATTCGGCCAGACGATGGTCGTGGGGGGATTGACGTCCCGAGTCTCCGATAGGTCGAATTGCACGGATGATGCCCCGGTCCTACACGGCATTCCGGTTCCCGGTCATGACCGGCTGTTCAAGCAAGTCGCTCACGAAGAGAAACCGCAGGAAAAGACGCTCATCATCCTCGTGACCCCCAGCCTTGTCCGTCACAAAACGAAATGACCGGAGCTTTCCCGTGGCCGTCAACGCCGCCGGACGAGACCGGGGGTGACGTCCAGGTCGAGGGGGGCGGTGCGGCCGCGCTCCAGGAGTTCCCAGCCGAGTCCGGCCATCGCGGCGTTGTCGGTGCAGTACTCCGGCGGGGCGATCAACAGATCGACGCCGGTCTCGTCCGCCATTTGTTGAAGTCCGAAACGGAGCTGCCGGTTGGCGGCGACGCCTCCGCCGACGCACAGCCGCGGATGGCCGAGCCGCTCGATCGCCTGCCGGCATTTGCCGATCAGCACGTCGGTCACCGCTGCCTGAAAGCTCGCCGCGATATCGGCGATCCGCGGCGGCGTGAGCGGCGGCGGATCCTCACGATGGGAGCCCGGCGTGCCGCGAACTTCGTAGAGCACGGCCGTCTTGAGCCCGCTGAAACTGAATTGCGGACGTTCGTTGTTGAGGAACGTTCGCGGGAACCGGAATGCCCGCGGGTCGCCGCTCTCGGCTGCGGCGGCAATCGCCGGACCGCCGGGGTAACCGAGGCCGAGGATGGCGGCCACCTTGTCGAACGCTTCGCCGGCGGCATCGTCGATGGTCGTCCCCAGCAGCTCGTAATCGACGACGGAGCGGCAGTCGTACACGTTGGTGTGACCGCCGCTGACGACCAATCCGACCGCCGGAAAAACATCCCGACCCTCTGCCAGACAGCACGCGTACAGATGTGCCTCCAGATGATTGACGGCGACCAGCGGCAGGCCGAGGACCATGGCCAGCGTCTTCGCCGCCGTCAGCCCGACCAACAACGAACCGACCAGCCCCGGCTCGTTGACCACCGCGATGCCCGACAGGTCGCCCAGCGTTGCGCCGGCCTGTTTGAGCGCCTCATCGATGACCGGCAGGATGCGTTCGACATGGGCCCGCGAGGCGATTTCCGGGACGACGCCGCCGAACCGCTCGTGCAGATCGGACTGCGATGCGACAACGTTCGACAACACCCGCCGGTCCCGCGCAATCACCGCGGCGGCCGTCTCATCGCAGGACGATTCGATTGCCAACAACAGCGGAACAGAGGGCGATCGCGTGGGGGGGCGTTCCATGAATCGGGTTCTCAGCGACGCGTCCGAGTTCTCCTCCCGCTCTCCAGGGTGGCTGGGGCGCGATTGGGGTCGCACAATTCTCACGAGCATCCCACGACTGGGGCCATGAACGATTTCTCTGGACCGCACACGGCCCCAGTCAATGTGCGTAAGAATCAATCGATTTGTCAGAGCGCCCCAGCCACCCTTCGTTTGCGGATGATCGCGGGCCGGAGGGGAACCGACAGCGTGAGGCGTGTTGCGAAACCGCAAGCGTTGTGTTGGCCGCCGGCGAGTGTCAGGTGGCTGACGTGGGGAGGGGCCGCCGCAGCGGCGGCCGCACGGCTGCGGCGTCTTTGGATTCCGGCTCGGCCTTCGGCTTGTCGCTCTCAGGGGCCGGGTCCTCTTCTGCCGGGTGGAGCCGCTCGTGGATGTATTCCAGCGCCTTGGCAAGTTGTGTGTCGACGAACTCTGGCTCTGCGGCTTCGTCGGTCGTTTCTTCGCCGGTCGTTTCTTCGCCGGCTGCGTCTCCGTCCGCTGATTCCTTCTCGCTCGGCTCCGGCCTGATCACTTCGCGGTCTCGTTGGCTGCGGTTGAGGCCGAGCATCTGTTCGTTGGAGAACCGGATGTTGTAGCCTTCGTCGGGCATCACGCCCCACTCATCCTCTTCCTTGGAGTCCGGAAAACGGTGGATGTTCTTGCCGCTGGGACGATGGTAACTGGCCGTGGTGAGCTTAAGGGCGCTGCTGCCGTCTTCGATCTCGATGACGTTTTGCACGCTGCCTTTGCCCCAGGTCCGCTCACCGACGACGATCGCCCGCTTGTGATCCTGCAAAGCCGCGCTGACAATTTCGCTGGCGGAAGCGCTGAACCGGTTGACGAGCACGGCCATCGGAAAGCCGCTGTACGTGCCGAACCGTTTGGCCGATCGTGTCTGCTCAGCGGTGTTGCGGCCTTTGGTGCTGACGATCTTGCCACTCTCGATGAACAGGTCGGAGACTTCGACCGCTGCCGTCAGCAGCCCGCCCGGATTAAACCGCAAGTCCAGGACGAGCCCCTGCATGCCGGCCTTCTTGAGATCACGCAGCGCACCCCGTAGTTCCTCCGCCGTCCGTCGCGAAAAATGCGACAGCCGGATGTAGCCGATTTTGTCCGCGCCGTCGATGAGGTAATCCCACGTCCCGTCACTCCGGTAGCGGCTGCCCAGGACCGTCTTCAGCCGGATGACTTCCCGGGTGATCTTGATTTGCTCGATCTCCGTGCCGCCCATGTGCACAACGCCGATGGTGACCTCCACCCCCGGTTTCCCCTTGAGCATGCTGACCGCCGTTTGCAACTCTTTGTTCTTGGGAAATTCGGAGAGCGGTTGTCCCTCGATCTCGGCGATTGTGTCGCCGGCCAGGACCCCCGCTTTGAAGGCCGGGCTGCCGGGCAGCGGCGTCATCACGACCAGTTGGCGCGAATCGGGCTTGTACTGCACCTGAATTCCGATGCCGCCGAACTCCTGCTCGACATCCTCGTTGAAGCCGCTGAGGTCCTCCGGGCTGATGTAGTTCGAGTAGGGATCGAGCTCGGCGAGCATGCCTCGGATCGCCGCTTCGATCAACTCGCGGCGGTCGACCCCTTTGACATAGTTGCGGTCGATCTGCTCGAAAGTGTCGACGAAGACCTGCATCAGGGCATAGTCGTCGGCGACCGCTTCCGCGTCGGCGGTCGGTTTGGCTTCCGGATCCGGCTTCGGCTCATCAGAGCGGACGATGCGCGTCACGCACGCGCTCAGCAGCATGATCAGGGTCAATCCCCATGCGGCCCGCTGTGCGTACTGCTGCACGGATTTGGAGGCGTATGGCAACATTCAACTTCTCTCCGAAGGTCCTGGGGCGACAACCGACCGACTGAGTTTCTCGCGGAATCAAACAGTTTCGTGGGTGGAGTGAACTCGGCTGGTCGCAGCTCAGCGAGGAATCCGGTTCCTCAATCTAAGATGTTAGGACATCCTCACAGTTGCGGCAAGACGTGCGGTTGTGTCGTTTTCGGGCTGCGAGCTACAATCCGCCGCTCAAGCAGGGAAGCGACGAGTGACAGGGATGTTGCATGTCTGACCACGATGACCAGGAAGGCCCGCTTTCTCCACATCAGCCGAGCGGCCCGCGGCTGTTAACGGTCGAGGCTGAGGTCCCGCCCGCGCAAGTGGACGCCCCTGCGCAAGAAAGTCGGCCAGAGGGAGACGACGCGGCCACGCGAGCGACCGAAGCGGGACAGCATGGTCTCCTCCCGGACGTCCTCCGCAGCATCACTCGCTCGGTGTCGCAGCGGCCCTTTGACGTGCTGTGGCTCGTCACGTTGCTTGTCGCCTTGGCGGTCGGTGTGTCGGTCCGCTTTCTTTCCTTCGAGACAGACCGCGCCGACCTGATCGACCCGCGGGCCGACTTCCAACAGCGATGGCTCCAGTACACCGACCGCTTCGGCGATGACTCCGACGTCGTCGTCGTCGTTGAAGCCGAGGACACAGCAACCGTCCGGCAGGTGCTCGACGACCTCGGCCGGCAACTGGAAGCAGAGCCCCAACTATTCGACCGGGTGTTCTCAAAGTTCGACCCAGCAGCGCTCCAACAAAAGGCACTGCAGTATCTGCCTCCTCGGGCCCTGGAAGATTGTCTCCGTTACCTGGACGGCCACTCCGACGTCTTGATGGGACGCTGGGACCGCGCGGGCCTGCAAACCACGACCGAAAGACTCCGCAAGCAGCTCAGCAGCGACGATCCCCGCTTGCGGGCCGCGGCTCTCGCTCAGGCGAAGTTACTGACACAGAGTCTGCAACGCTTCGTCGCGTCCGGTGAGTTCGTCTCCCCCTGGATGCCCTGTCTGGGAGAGAGCTCCGGTACGGACGCCTCAGCGTTTGAGCCGGTGTATCAGATTACCGAGTCCGGGAAGATGGGCCTGTTGCTCACCATTCCGGTCGGCGCGGGTGACGACTTTCAGGGAACGTCTCCGGCAATCGACCGGCTGCGGGAACTGATCGCCCAGACGGAAGATCTGTATCACGGCGTCGACATCGGACTGACTGGGATCCCCGTCCTGGAAAGCGACGAGATGCGGCGGTCCCAGGACGACATGACCGTCGCATCGCTGATATCCTTCTTCGGTGTCGGGGCATTGATGTTTCTCGGCTTTCGCGGCTTCCGGCACCCCCTGCTCGCGCTGTTGATGCTCGTGGTGGGGCTCGCCTGGTCGGTCGGCTATGCGACGTTGTTCGTGGGCCATCTGAATATCCTGTCGGTCTCATTCGCCGCGATTCTGATCGGGTTGGGGATCGATTTCGCCATCCATTACCTCTCGCGTTATCTCGAACTGCGGCATCAGGGCGTCCGCCTGCAGCCCGCGCTGATGCAAACATCATGGAGCGTCGGCACCGGCATCGTCACCGCCGCGGTGACGACGGCACTCGCGTTTTTCTGTGCCGCGTTCACCAGCTTCCTAGGGGTCGCCGAGTTGGGTGTGATTGCCGGCGGCGGGATTCTGCTCTGCTGCCTGGGCACGTTTGTTGTGCTGCCGGCGCTCATCGCCCTGTCGGACCGCAACGTCGAGCCGCGCCGGCTGCCCACGCCCTTTCAGGGAACGCTGCTGCGACGGGTCACCTCCCGCTGTCCCGGCATCGTCGCACTGGTGACCATGCTCACCATCCTGGGCACGGGAGCCTGCGCCGTCACGGTCGAAGACGGACGTCTCGCCTCGCGGGTCAAGTACGATGCCAATCTGCTCAACCTGCAGGCGGAGGGCGTCGACTCGGTCGCCGTGCAAAACCGGGTCTTTCGCGAAGCGCAGGGGTCGCTATTGTATGCCGTTTCCCAGGCCGACGGACCGCAGGAACTGCTCCGGCGGCGGGCCGCGTTTGAGAAACTGCCCACGGTCGGCCGGGTGGACGAACTGGCGTCGCATCTGCCGCAGCACGACCCGGCTCAGACCCATGTGCTGGTGCACGCCATCGCCTCACAACTGTCGCATCTGTCCGACTTCCCTCGCGAGTTTCCCCGATTGAACCCACAGGCGATCGGCTTGGCGATCGAGGATTTGTACGTGACGCTGCGGGAAATCGGCGCGGCGTCCACCGAAAACTTGCTCACTGAAAACTCATCCGCCCGGGACGCGGCCGCCGCGCTCAATGACTTCCTCGACCGGCTCGACGCGTATCCCCTTCAACAGCAAATCGGCCTGCTCGACAGCTACCAATACTCTTTGCTCGCTGCGCTCAAGGGACAGTTCGAGGCACTCGCCGCCATGGCGGATCCGACGCCCGTCTCTTCCCGTGATTTTCCTCCCGCCGTCCGCGAACGGTTCGTCAGCGACGACGGCACGTGGCTGATGCGGATTTACCCGAACCAGCAAGTCTGGGACGAAGAACCGCTCAGCCGGTTTGTGGCGGACGTCCGCACCGTCGACCCGGAGGTGACCGGCACGCCGCTGCAAAACTACGAAGCGGCGGGACAAATCCGGGAAAGCTATCTGCAAGCCGCACTTTATGCGCTCGTCATCATCTGGCTCGTGTTACTGGTCGACTCGGTCGATCCGCGTCCGCTCGTCATCGGTCTGATCGCCCCGCTGGCGGTGGTCGGATTCGCCGTCGTGGCGATTCCGGCACCCCACGAGTTGCTCAGTCTGCCTCAGATGCTCGGCCTGTATGTGGCCATCGCGACCGCCGGGATGGCCATTTTCGATTTTACGAACGTTCGCAACACCTTCTTGACGTTGTTGCCGCCGCTCGGTGGCGGGCTGTTGATGTTCGGCATCCTCGGCGCGAGCGGCATCGACCTCAACCCGGCCAATATGATCGTGCTGCCGCTGATTCTGGGCATCGGCGTCGACGACGGCGTGCACGTGGTGCACGATTTCCGCACCCAGCAAGGCCGCTACCGCACCTCGCCCAGCACGATCAACGCGATCATGCTGACGTCGCTGACCTCCATGATCGGCTTCGGCAGCATGCTCGTCGCCGCCCATCGCGGACTGGCCAGCCTGGGCCTGATTCTCGTCATCGGCGTCGGCAGTTGCCTGTTCGTCTCCCTGGTCACGCTCCCTGCGATCCTGACACTCCTCTCCCGCCGACCGGCGGCCCAACAACATTCCCCCAGTTCCCCCAACGAGGCCCGCGCGCCCTCCGCCACCGAACCACCGCTCCTCCCCTACCCCCACACCGCCCCCGCCGCATGACGGAAGGACTTCTCTGGCCCCGCCCGACAACGTCAATGGCTCAGAAGCGGCCACGGTCACACACAACGAAAGGCGAGAAACAGGTGACCATGAACGCATCCACATCCGCATATCCGCCCAGCTTTGCGATGTGCACATGGCTCCCGGCTCAATCTTTCTTCGGCGGTGGGGGCGGTGGTGATGTTGGACTCGCTTCATTTGTCGGCGGTGGGGTTGGCCGGGGCGGTCCATTTTGCCCTGCATTGGCCGGCGGACCATTGTAGCTCCGAGTTGACTCTGTTGGCTTCTGTGGCGGGGGTTGGGGTTTCTTGCTTCCCATGGTTTAGCGGCCTTTCTCTTTTGGAGGTGGCGGCGGATGTGAAGTCGGTCGAGACTCACTTGTTGCCGTTGATTCGACTGGTGGCGGTCCTTGGTGACTGTTCTCAACATGGCAGCCGCGTGGTGTCACGTGCGTGATTTCTCTTGATCTTGAAGAGTTATTCTTGCCCGTCATCGTAATTCTCTACTTCTTGGGTGGAGGGGGAGGAGGCGAAACGGGTCGTGTGGATGACGGATTCGATTGCGTTTTGTGTGGCGTTGACTGATCGGCTTCAGGAACTGGCTGAGTACTGGCTGAGACGGGTACTAAGACAATTGGTGGGCCGTTACAACCCAATTCCAGTCGGGTACGTTGTGGAGTTGTTGCTATCGATTTACTCGGTTCCTTGCGCTTCGATTTGCTCATCTGCCACTTCTCGATTCTCTTGGAGTTCCGTAAGTATTGCACCTGACGATGGGAGTTGTTCGTCTGTGTGCGTCCATTCATTTTCGTCCTTCTCAAACTCAACCATCCCGACTTCGCTTGATGGGATTAACATCCGTTCGGTGAGGTGGAGCGCTGCACGACGATTATCGTCTGTAATCCATTCTACCCGTTGAAGAACGAAGTGTCCCTTGTCGGCTTGATCGGGCCACTCCGTGGGCCAGCCATAGATTCGTCGGCCTTTCGTAAGATGAAGGTACACGAACCTCTTATCCTGATTGAACGCACTGAACCACTCAGATGGGTACGATGTTCGCTTGGTTATACAGTGAGGTGGACCCCAAAAACTGGAGGGCCCAATAAGGTAGAATCCGGCTCCAGACGGAGCCGGATGGGGAGGTCCAGATTGATGAGTCGGAAGCGTCGGAAGTTGGGAGCTGTTCTGAAGGCGAAGGTGGCCTTGGCAGCGGTTCGCGGGGACAAGACGACGGCCCAGTTGGCCTCCCCGTTCGGGGTCCACACGAGCCAGGTGACGGCCTGGAAGAAGCGGCTGTTGGAGAGCGTGACGGAGTTATTTGCCGATGGCCGGCAGACCTCATCACAAGAGAACGAAGCTCAGGAGCAGGAGCTGTACGAGCAGATCGGCCGGCTGAAGAGGGAAAGGGAGTGGCTCAAAAAGTCGAGCCCGTCGGCGAGCGCGCCGAACAAAGTCGGCGGTGCTGGACTGAGCCGGGAGGAGTTGCGGACATGGATCGAATCGGATCACAACGCGATCAGCACCGTACGTCAGTGCGAACTGGTCGGCCTTGCGCGGAGCAGCCGGTACTACCGGCCGCGTGGCGAGACCGTCGAAAACCGTGTCGAACTGCCGCGGGCCAGGCCTGCTTCCTCCCTGATCGGTCGGCGGCCGGCCCTTGCCTGCGGCGGATCGACGAGACCTAGACCAAGTGGCCCTTCTACGGTTCGCGGAAGCTGGCGTGGGAACGGGGCGTGAATCGCAAGCGGGTGCAGCGTTGAGCTACCGCAGGCCGACCTTCCTCCTCCCGATCGGTCGGCGGCAGCCCTTGCTTGCGGATCATGGGCATCGAGGCGGTCGGCCCCAAACGCCGCACGACCCAACCT
>JAJDEI010000164.1 GCA_029259845.1 Planctomycetaceae bacterium
CGACACTCCCTGATCGACACTCGGTTCACCGGCAACCGCCGTGCCCAATTCTCTCAGTGGGACGTCACTCCCAACCACGGCATGAAACCACTCGCCACCAAACTCATCAGACTCTTGTAAGAATGTGGGTAATGACAAGTCTTCATAAGAAGTGGTACAGCAATTGGGGGCATCTCAATTCGTCAAAACAGTCCACGAGGCGCTGCCGGAAACGCGGATCGTCTATATCAATCTGCCGAACTTCTACCGCGACCGAGACAACCCTGAAGCCGTCGCCAACGTGACGCGTGTCAATCGGCTGATTGGCGAGGCCGTCGAGTAGGACAAGCGGCTGGTGTTTATCGATGTCAGCAGGGCGATGGCCGATGAGAACGGCCAACCGTGCGGCGAGCTGTTTCAGGCCGACGGCGTGCACATGAATGCGGCCGGCTACAAGCTCTGGGCCGCCCGACTTCGCCCCCATCTCCGGCTGCAGGCCAGCCAGCCTGAGACACGGATTCACGTGCTTCAAGGGTCTGGCACGCGATCATGAAATCGCGTGTTGCTTGCGACGGCGGCGAAGACGCACGCCGCAGTATCCTGCTGCGACAAGACCGAGGAGTGCGAGGCTGGAGGGTTCGGGAATGGCGGCGAAGCTAAAACCGTTGACGTTGTCGGTTGCCATCAGCCCCAGGTCAAAGTGCGGAATAAACAGCGCCGGGGCGCCGCCGGGCGTCACGGCGAAAATGTCCGCAGGACTGAATGCCCCCAGCGAGGGGGATCCCGGTGCCAGGGAAAAGTAGAGGATGTCGCCGATGTCGCCGAATCCCAGGCCGCCCACGTCGACGACTTCCAATCCGTCGATCTCGTCGCCCATCGCGAGCCCAAGGGCGGCGGCGGTGGCATAGGGTCCGGTATCTGGGTACGTCCCCGGCAGAAAATCATCCAACACGTCAGCCCCTGATGTCGCCCCTCCCAGGGCCAAGCCTAAGGAAGCGGTATCCAGCGACCAGAAGCCCCTCGCCCCGCTGAACCTCCCGTCGACCGCGTCCACATCGCTGGGAGGTTCCGGAATGCCCAAAGGAACCGCGCCCAATACGGAACCGTCACCGTCAGCGAAAAGCGTATTCGTACCGGGGGCGATCAGCGCTGTTCGAAAAATGTCCGCAGCCGCCGTCTCTCCGGGACCAGCACCCGCTTGACCAGCCACGGCTGTACCAACCGCACCGACCGAAGCCGGGTCCACTGTAAACAGCACGGAGGTGACCCCGAAGGGAGCACTGAAGCCGTAGCTGAATCCGTCGACGTTAAACAGACCGCCGCCAAGCACAAGAGCGGGTCCCGGATTCAGCAGGTCACCCGGTGGGGCACCGCCGACAGGCGCCAGCGAGATGGTTGCTGCCGGAGAAGTTGACGCTGCCAGCAGGCAGGCGACAAGGGCCATCATCAGCGATCGGTCCATGGAACGTCCCCTCGCAAGAGTGATGTTTGTGGCACGCGATCCCCAGATCATAACCCGCAATCCCCCCAGATTCAATCATCTGTGGAGAATTTGCCGAGCGAGGGCAACGGCGCTTCCTGTTGCTGGGCTGGTTTTCGCCGGGAACATCGGCGGCGGGGAATGGGCCGCGGACGACGTTGATAGGGCGGGTGGCCCGGGCCATCCTGCCGTTCGTGATGTCCGCCCTCCTCCGCGATGCGGACACGGCACCGGACGGCAGGCGAAAGCCTGAACTCCCACTTTACTCCCACTCGATGGTTGCGGGGGGTTTGGAGCTCACGTCGTAGACGACGCGGTTGACGCCGCGGACGTCGTTGATGATGCGGGTGGAAACGCGTTGCAGCAGGTCGTAGGGCAGGCGGGACCAGTCGGCCGTCATGAAGTTGTCCGTGTCGACGGAGCGGACGGCGATCACGTCTTCGTAGGTGCGTGCGTCGCCCATCACGCCGACCGTCTGCAGGGGCAGCAGCACGGCAAATGCTTGCTGCACACTTTGATACAGCCCGGCTTTGCGGAGTTCTGTAATGAGGATGGCGTCCGCCTCTCGGAGCGTCTCCAGCCGCGGCTCGGTCACCTCGCCCAGGCACCGGACGGCCAGTCCGGGACCGGGAAAGGGATGCCGCCAGATCAGTTCTTCGGGCAGACCGAGTTCGAGCCCCAGCCGACGGACCTCATCTTTGAACAGATCCCGCAGCGGCTCAATCAGCTCAAAACCCAACTCTGCCGGGAGTCCTCCGACGTTGTGATGCGACTTGATCGTCGCTGCGGGTCCGTCGGTCGAGGATCCCGATTCGATCACATCGGGGTAGAGCGTGCCCTGAGCGAGGAAGCGGGCGTCCGGAATGGACTCAGCCTCTTTGCGGAAGGCTTCGATGAACAACCGCCCGATGGTTAGCCGTTTGGCTTGAGGATCGGTGACGCCGGCCAATTCGTCGAGGAACCGCCGCTGGGCGTCGACGACGTGCAGGTCGGTCTGAAAATGGTCGCTGAACTCACGGCGGACCTGTTCCCGTTCGCCTTTCCGCAACAGTCCGTTGTCGACAAAGATGCACGAGAGTTGCGGTCCGACCGCTCGAAACAGCAGCGCCGCGGTGACTGATGAATCGACCCCGCCGGAGAGGCCGCAAATGATTCGCGACGAGCCGACCCGCTTGCGGACGCGGGCGATTTCTTCTTCGATCAGGGAATCAATTTTCCAGTTGCCCGTGCACCCGCAGACCTCCTTGACGAAGTTGCCGATCAAGCGGCTGCCGTGCTCGGTGTGCGTGACCTCCGGATGAAACTGCAGCCCATAGGTCGGCTTCGACTTGTGCCGAATCGCCGCATTCTCGCAGGTGTCGGTGGATGCCAGGGCGACAAAGTGTTCACTCAGGCCGTGCACCTGGTCGCCGTGGCTCATCCAGACGGTCGACGATTCCGGCAAGCCTTTCAGCAGCGGGTCGCGTTCGATGATGCGGCATGTGGTGTGTCCGAACTCCCGTGATTCGCCGGGGGAAACGTCGCTCCCCTCAGCGCGGCAGACCGCCTGCATGCCGTAGCAGATGCCCAGAATGGGAATCCCCAGATCGAAGATCGCCGGGTCTGGCTGCGGGGCTCCCTCGGCGTACACGCTCGCCGGTCCCCCGGAGAGAATCAGCCCCTGCGGTGCGATCTCTCGAATCCGCTCAGCCGACAAATCGTGCCGCACCAATTGGCAGAAGACGTTCTGCTCCCGCACCCGCCGCGCAATGAGTTGGGCGGTTTGCGATCCGAAGTCGAGGACCAACACCACCTCGTCGCGCCCCGCCGGAGCTCGTTTTTCGTCGGCGTTCGTTGATCGATGCGATTGCGACACGTCGTCTCCCTTCCCAAGTTTGGAGAAGCGAAACGGCAATTCTAGCCGCGATTTCGCCGATTACAATCGCGGCAGAGACGTTCATCAGGGCGAACGTGTTTTCCACGATGGAGGGATTGCCGGCGGTTCGCCGGCGGCGTTGCCTCCGGGCTAACAGGAATCATGGACGGGAGTTAGCCCGGAGCCAACGACGACGGACGACGTCTGTGCAACGCCCCAACTTCAACAAAACGTTCGACACGAGGGGCTGTCGATCCGCTCTTGACCCCGTGGGGCGGGCGTGGTTTGATTCGCTCCCTTCTGCACAGACCGGCAGGGTGACAGGCGGCAGAACGACGTTGCACGGACGAGGCAGGACAGGATGTCCGCTCTGGATGCTGTGATCAAGGACGATCGGACGACGTTGGCGGCCGCTGCGCGCCTGGACGGTCTCGACTGGCTGCGGGCGGGGGCGACGGTCCTCGTGGTGGCGCTGCATGCGGGGATCGGCTATCTGGTGGCCCGTATGCCGGGATGTGCCTGGGTGACGCATGATCCGGTCGGCAGTCCGGTCGTGGATGGCGTGACCTGGTGGATCAATGGCTTCATCATGCCGCTGTTTTTCGTGCAGAGCGGGATATTGTCGTCCCGTTTAATGTGCGGATACGGATCCCACGCTTTCATTCGGCATCGCAGCCGGCGGATATTGGGACCGTTCGTTCTGGGATGTGTGTTGATCCTGCCGCTGGACCTGTATGCGTGGCTGCTCGGCTGGGCGGCTGACGGCAAGATTACGCTGCACAAGCTGCGCAGCCTCAAGATCGACAGCCCGTTGGGAGACAATCTTTGGGGTGTGTCGCATTTGTGGTTTCTGGAGTATTTGTGGGTGTTTTGTGCGGTCGCCTGGATGGTGTGCCGGGTGGCGGAGTGGCGGGGACAGTGGCCGAGCAACAGAGTGGCAAAAGGGCGAAGGGGAGAGTGGAAGAACCGTTGGACACTGTGGGTCGCGCCGGTCGCGTTGATGTTGGTGAGTGCGGTTGCCCTGTGGTGGGAGCCGCAGGTATTGATCGGGTTTCGACACAGTTGGTGGCCGCTGCCGGCAAATCTGCTGTTTTACGGCCCGTGGTTTGCCTTGGGGTGGCTCGCTCACTCGGTGCGACCGGCCACATCGGCTGCCGCCGCAGGTCCTGCTACAGAACAGGATTCCCCGGTCCTGACGTCTCCGGATTCAACCTCTGTTCGTCCCCGCCGGAGTCCGCCGTTCGCTCGGCTTTGTGAGTGGCGGATCGTGGCGGCGGTGGGGCTGTTTGCGGTTCAGTTGCCGCTGATTCATCGGCACGTGGCAGTCGAGTTGCGCGGAGCGGAGCGGTTGGTCCTCGTCGGCCTGTTTGTGCTGCATGCGTGGCTGATGGTGACCGGACTGTTCGGTGTCTCGCTGCGCTGGCTGAACCGTCGGCCGCCGCAGGCGGTGAAATACGTGGCGGAGGCCTCGTTCTGGATTTACCTGTTTCACCACCCGGTGGTGGGACTGGCGCAGGTGTCGCTGTCCCCGGTGCCGGTCCCTGTCGTCGCCAAGTTCTCGGTGACGCTGCTGATAGGGTTGACACTCCCGCTGCTCACGTATCATGTGTTCGTGCGGCGGACCTGGATCGGCGTCTTGCTCAACGGACGCCGATTGGGAGCCGACACACGACCCGCTGCGGGCGACTTGCTGCCGTTGCCGGTCCCGGAACCAGTTCGATTGCGAAAATCGGCGTGAATCCCGCTGTCTGATCGTGGCGTCCGCCGATCGTCGTGTGCTAAGAATGGGGGATTGGCGGGCCCTCCGAGATTCCGAATCGTCGCCGAATCCGCTTGCCGCTTCGCAGAACCCTGACAGGATCGCAGGGGTCGTGCGTTGTGCGAATCCGCAAGCGTCGTCATGAACTCGCGTTGTCATGAAATCGCTCCGGATTTGGGAATCGATCGATTGACCGTTACCAAACCACAGGGTTGATCCTCGATCACCCCTGTTCAACGATCAACTCTCAACCATCAACACCGAACACACGGAGACAGACCAATGAGCATGGCCATCACAGGCATCCACGGGCGGCAAATTCTGGACAGCCGGGGAAACCCGACAGTGGAAGTGGACCTCGAATGCGAAGACGGCAGCATCGGCCGCGCGGCAGTGCCGAGCGGGGCAAGCACCGGAGCCCACGAGGCGTGCGAACTCCGCGACGGCGACAAGTCGCGGTATCAGGGAAAATCCGTCGAGCAGGCGGTCGCCAATATCAACGGAGAGCTGACAGACGTCCTGATTGATCTCGAAGTGACCGATCAGGCGACGATCGACCGCGCGATGATCGAAGCGGACGGCACGGACAACAAGTCCCGGTTGGGGGCGAATGCCATTCTCGCCTGCTCGCTGGCGGCTGCCCATGCCGGGGCGCGGGTGAGCTATCAGCCGCTGTTTCGCTATCTGGGCGGCGTGGGAGCCTGCCGGCTGCCCGCCCCCATGATGAACATCATCAACGGCGGCGAGCACGCCAACAACGGCATCGACATGCAGGAATTCATGATCATGCCGCTCGGCTTCGATTCCTTCAGCGACGCACTCCGCTGTGGTGCCGAGGTGTTCCATCAGCTCAAGCAGGTGTTGCAAGACAAAGGCATGAGCACGGCGGTCGGCGATGAAGGGGGATTCGCCCCCGATCTGCCCAACAGCGAAGAGGCGATCCAGGTGATTCTCACGGCGATCGAGAACGCCGGTTACAAGCCGGGGGAACAGGTCAGCCTCGCGCTCGATTGCGCGGCGAACGAGTACTTCGACTCTGCATCGAAGACCTACAAGATCGAGGGCAAGGAGTACGACATTGCGGGCGTGATCGAACTCCTCTCCGGGTGGCTCGGAAAATATCCGATCTGTTCGATCGAAGACGCCTGTGCGGAGGACGACTGGGACGGCTGGAAACTGCTCACCGACGCTCTCCGCGGGCGTTGCCAACTTGTCGGAGACGACCTGTTTGTCACGAACTCGACCCGTCTGGCCAAAGGGATCGACGAGGGAATCGCCGACAGCATTCTCATCAAGGTCAACCAGATTGGCACTCTGACCGAGACGATCCAGGCGGTCGACCTCGCCTCTCGGAACGGTTACACGTCCGTCATCAGCCATCGCTCCGGCGAGACCGAGGACACGACGATCGCTGATTTGGCCGTCGCCCTCGGCACGGGTCAGATCAAGACCGGATCCGCCAGCCGGACCGATCGAATCTGCAAATACAACCAGCTTTTGCGGATCGAAGAAATCCTCGGAACCGCCGCCGTCTACGGCGGGACGATCTCCATCGCGTGAACCTTTGGTCGCGTGAACCGGCCGTTCTTGCCGATAAAGGCAATGGCGGCCCTGTGTTCCAATTTGCACGAAGGGCCCGGAGGCGACGCCTCACGGGCTTTTCTTTTCTCCTGACGGGATTTGCGATTCCGAATTCGGGAACAGGTGCCCGGCCCAAACTCGCATTTGCCACCCACCGCTCCCCACCTGAGGACCGACTGCTGATGAGCGCTGCATCGTGTCCGCCGGGCTCTTCGAATGTTGCTCCGCCAGGACCTCACCCTGAGGGCACCCCCTCGGGTGTGCTGGTGTCGTTGTCGTTTTGGGCGTGTCTGCTGCTGGCGGTCGCTCTGTTCGCGCTGGTCGTGTTGTCGCCGAAGGTCGTCCGCGGGTCGCGGCGTGCGGAGGAATATGCGATCAACCAACGGCGGCTCGTCAATCTCCGCCATGAGATTCGGTATGGCGAGCAGCTTGCTCAAGAAATGGAATCGAATACCGGCCCTGGAGCGTCGCGGGCCGTTTCGCCGCGCCCTGCCTCTGCTCCGACCGAAAGAGAGCGGATTGCTGTCGAAGAGGCTCTCCGGTATCACGGACGCTTGAACGTGCCGCCCGCCGCGCAGTGGCCTGATGAAAGGACCTTCAGAGTCCGGGTCCTCCGGACGGTCGCCGGATCGCGGTTGCTGCAGAGTGCGGGGCTTGCGGGCAGCGCGGCGCTGCTCATCCTGGCGTTCGCCGTGCTGACGGACCGCTCTGTCACTGACGGCAACGGGTACAGCCGGTCGATTGGTCCGCACCGAATCTCCAGGGGACGCCGGCTTCCCAACCGTTATGCGGTGCCCGCGGCATCGGAGAGTCCGATGTCTGAAAAACCAGCAGAGTGAGAGTCTGTCCGGAATCCGAGGGCGCGTTTTTCCGGGAGGGCGAGGCTTCCGCCGAGCCGCGACGTGAAGATTCCGTCACAGTTGTTACATTTCGCTCTCCTGCGGATGCCGATCTCCGCGATCCCGTGCGATGACCGGACCCGCCCGCTCCGCTTGTGGCTCGGCGGGAGCCTCGCCCTCCCTTTCGACGGGTGGCGGGGGCACGGCAAGGATGTCCGACCGTCGTGCCGCGTCGATCACGGGGGCGATGAGGCCGTCGTGGAGATCGTTCGTCGCCCCCGGTTCGGATCAGGAATCATGACCCCGCACCCCAACGAGCCCCCGCCACCCGTCGATCTCCGCGATCCCGTGCGATGACCGGACACGCCCGCTCCGCTTGCGGCTCGGCGGGAGCCTCGCCCTCCCTTTCGGTGCCAAGATCGAGGATTTGCGGTTCCGGGCAGACTCGGAGACGCCCTCTCTTGCGGCAACGGCCCAATGATCCCCGCAACGGGCCGCACCCCGCGCCGAAAGGTTTCTCCAACCGGACTCATCGGACGGCCTGCCGGTGCAAAGCGGTTCTCAGGGCCGGATGACTAACACGCTCAGGCGGTTCGACCGATACCAGTCTCAGAACGAGTGGCCTGTCGCGGGCGCGTGAAGCGAAGCGGCAGCACGTTGCCCGTCGAGGGGAGCGTCCACTCGCAGGCTGGCTCCCAATGACGTGAGCCAGCGCCGTCAGCTCAGGGACCGAGAACGGGAGCGGCCGATGTCGACAGGGACGAAAATCGCCACACGCGCAGCCATCGTGCTGATGACGTTCTTCATCATCGGAGCCGGTCCCGCACCGGCTCAGGTCGTCCCGGGAACGGGGACGCTGCTCAACAAGGACGACTTTGAAGACCCTGAGTGGGACTACACGTTCAACTTCCCCAAGAGTAGCAAGGAAGAGGACGAGCAAATTCGCTTCCCGTTGGGCGGGTCCTCCAACGGCAAATGGTTCGAAAGCCCCAAACGGGGTGCTCCCGATATCGTCAAGCGGGTCGACACGCCGCTGGGCGGCATCAGCGGCAGCAAGGGCTGCTTGTACCTCCGTTCGCGCGATACGGGAATCCCCGGACGTCCCGGCTTCCAGCAGGCTCAGGACGACTTCATCATGAAGGCGAAAGCGGTGTCGATGTCGACGTCGCCCAACTTCGTCGTCCGTGTCTTTCTCCCGCACTGGGAGCACTGGGAACAACGGACCGGCGTCTCCTTCGGACTCCGCTGCGGGGTTCAGGGACCGCACGAGACAACAAAAAAAACCGGCGGATTCCTCTTCCGTCGCAACCGGACCGTCACCGAAACGGAACCGTACTATCCCGGAATCTTCATTCAGTACAACTGCTCCAAAGATCGGCAGTACAAGGAAGATCACGCGGTCTTCATCATCCGTGCCGGCAGCAATGGCGAGGACATCGTGGGTCCCCGCATCACGCAGACGGGCTGGTGGACGCTCGGCGTGTCGATGACGCCTGATTCGCGGGCGCACTACTACGCCAAGCCGGGCGTCGGTAACCTCACCGCCCGGGACCACATGATCTCGACATCACCCTATGGCCGCACAGCCCGGTATTTCAACACGATCTTCTTCGATGTGTGCAGCATCGACAACGGCAGAACCTGGTCGACCCCCTGGATCGTTGACGACCCCGCGATCTACACCCTCAGCGGCGGCCAAACCAGAACCGCCGGGCGACGATTCAACGACTTCCGCTGAAGAGTGGTTTCTCGACGAACCTGGCGCCTCAACGCGCCAGGCACAGGGCGATGCGATCTGCAAGGGTCGCACCGCCCTGTTTTCTTTTCTGCCGAGAGCTCCCAGAACGATCTCTCTTGAGGCGGGCCGGAAACCGCGAGCGTGCCTTCCGTGGGGAAACGGACCCGGGACTGACCCGTCGCTCATGCTCGAGGCTCTGATCGACGCGTCACGCCGTCACTCTGCTGCTCCGACACCCGTCCTCTGCTTTGCTGCGGCGTGCGGGTGAAGTTGGCCGCTTCGATGCGGTATACTCCCCGGACCCCACGGCAATCGCACGTCGATGTTGGGCCTCTGAAACATGATTGCAGTTTGGCCGCTTCAGCCAAGGGTGAAACGGTGGTTTCTCAAGTCGAATCGAGTCCGGCATTCGATCGCGCGGAGAGTTGAAAAATGTGCAGAC
>JAJDEI010000165.1 GCA_029259845.1 Planctomycetaceae bacterium
CGCCAAAACGTCCCGACGAAATTCCTTCGAATCCGGTCGCATCCTCAGTCCTCCTTGAAACAAGAAGGACCCAGTTTACCTCACTAACCCAGAAGGCGCTAGACTTAGCGAGGCGCCGCACTAATTCAACGGGCTGCTAGGGATATGTCTGCGATTCGGCTCCTTGATCTGACGAGTTTTGCCGCGCTCTCGCCGACGAAGCAGTTTTTCAACAGACTGCTAAACCAAAGAGGGCATCTGGAAAGATAAATGGTCTGGGCTGCGAGTGGAAAAGGCGGATAGTTCGTGCGGCCAGTCCGGAATTCATTTCGACAGGGAGGCCGATCATGGCAGACGTTTCCGCATGGCTGACGTTTCCGCACGGCGGGTGTATCTGTCGGATTTGTCAGACGAGCAGTGGGTGATGGTGGAACGCGCGTTGCCGCCGGCACCAGGCGGGGGGCGAGAGCGGACAGTTGATCTTCGCGAAATTGTGAATGCGATCTTGGACAGGCTGCGGACGGGCTGTTCGTGGGAGATGCTGCCGCACGATTTCCCGCCGAAATCCACGGTGTTTGAAGACTTCGCGGGCTGGCGCAACAGCGGAACCTGGGAGCGTCTGCACGATGCTCTGCGACATGATGTCAGGCAGCAGAACGGCCGGGAGGCCACGGCCTCGGCGGCGATTGTGGACAGCCAATCCGCGAAGACCACGGAGACGCGTGGCCAGCGCGGTTACGATGCCGGAAAGAGAGTGAACGGCCGGAAACGGCATATTCTGGTCGACACGCTGGAGCTGCTGATCGCAGTGGTCATCACCCCCGCCAGTGTTCAGGATCGTGACGGAGCCGATCTGGTGTTTCAGGCAGCGCGCGGCGAAACGAGGTTGGAATTCATCTGGGCCGATGGCGGCGATGCGGGCAAACTGGTCGAAACAATGCGGCAGGCATTCGGCTGGAAACTGGAGATTGTGAAACGCAGTGACGACGTCCAGGGGTTCCAAGTTCTTCCGCACCGCTGGATCGTGGAACGGACGTTCGGCTGGCTGGGTCGTTACCGCCTGAACTGCTGCGAACACGAAGCGACGATCGCCAGCAGCCGCGCCGATATCCACCTGGCGATGACTCACATCATGCTCCGCCGCCTGACACGAACTCCAAAACCCCAGCACCCCAACGAATATCTCCTCGCCCACATCGCGTGAATGACCAGATGCCCTCTAAGGCCTCACCGTCCCATGAAGAGGCGTGACCGTCCCATGAAGGCGCCGCCCTTCCCTTCGGTATCCAAGTCCTGGAATTGTGCTTCCGGACCGTCGCTCAGACGCATTCCTAAACACGAGCGCCCGACGTTTCCGGGACGCGCCCCGGATCGTGGATTTCGGACGCATCAGCGTTCGTGCGGGAAGGCGCCGGGTTGGTTGTGCAGCGCTTGACGAGCGTGACTTGGTTACCCGTTTCGTTGAATACAACATCATCGAGAAAGTGCCGCATCATGGCGATGCCGCGGCCGCTGCTGAGGGTCAGGCGGCTGTGGTCGGTCGGGTCGGGCAACTGGTTGACGTCGAAGCCGTTCCCCTCGTCGCGAATCACGAAGCGAGCTTGTTCGCGGGTGAGGTGCTCTTCGATGGTAATGCGGCGGTCGCAGTAGGGACTTTCCTGGAGGCGAATTCGGGCAAGCTGTTCAAAGTCGCCGCCGCCGGTCTCTTTGAGATCGGAACTGACGTCCAGGTTGCCGTGATAGAAGGCATTGGCCAACGCTTCGTCCAGGGCGATCCGAATGTGCATGTTTTGGCTTTGGTCACACAGGCCAAACATTTCCAGGCTGGCCTGCAGCCGGTCGGCGGCGGCGGCGAGCATGGACAAGTCCGCGGGGATCGAGAACCGGGAATGGCTGTACTCCATCCCACCCAGCAGTCGTGTGCGTTTTGACGTCTCCAGTGCCGACGACAGCGCGGCTCTGATAGCACCGATCAGACGAGCCTCGCGGAGATGGCCGGGAATGTAGTTGACCGCCCCGGCTTCCAGGGCGTCGATCAGCCCGTCCAGTTGGTCTCGGTCTGAGGTGACGATGACGGGAAGCGGAGCCGTCTGCTCAAGAAACTCGGCGCAGCGGTCGCCCATCGAGCAGAGGTCGCTCAGGATGAGGTCAATCGGCCCGGACTGCGTGAGCGACCGGGCTTCCTCAGCGGATCGGGCCGAAAAGACGAACCAGCCGTCTTGGGCCGCGATCTGGGTGATGAGTGCCTTCCGCGTTGCGGAACGCCGTTCGAGCAGCAGAATGTTCGCCATGAGAAACGGTGTCCATTGAGAGGAGATACGGTCTCCTAGCACATGTGGCGGTGGCAATCGCTTCGGTCACACGCATTTGCGGCGGTTGCCGGAGGAACGCCCCGCCTCGGGACAGTGTGTGCGGATTATGCCGGTCGGACGTGCCTGTGAGCGCAGAACACGGGTTGCGGAAGACACCCGGTGTCTCACTTGGCGCAGCAATTCCGAACAAGGTGGTTGGCCCCGCTCGTTGAGGGCAACCGCTGCTGATTCGAGACACCGGGTGTCTGGCGGCGCAAGCCCGCTCGGCTTCTCAGGCCGCCTTTCGCTGCGGCGATTCTTCCGCGATGGATGCGTTTGCCACTGCCGGCCAGGGACCGACGATGATGTCCGGGTTGCGCGATTGCGGAACCTGAGCCGAGCGCGGGCCCGCCTCGGGCATGGCCATTCGAGGCGACCGCTCCCAGAGGCGGAGCGTCGGGGGAGCGGAATGTCGCGGTGCGGCATTGGCGGACTGCGAGGATCGGACGCGGAGGTCGCGGTCGCGCACATCATGGTACACGGCGATGGCCAAGGCGACTGTACTGATGGCGACCGCGAGACCGGCAAGGAGCAGTGAGACAATCAGCATGCGGGACCTCCTGTCCGTGTGTGGTTGATTATCCGTGATCGTGATCGTGTGGTGAATCGTGGTCGTGATCGTGGTCGTGCGTATGGATCGGTGGTTCCGCCCCGCTTCCGAGAACGTCTTGATGGACGGTCGGGGATGCTGCGGCCTCGCTTTGTGTGAACGACGCCAATGCAGCGCGGTAGATCTCCCGCAACGGCAGGCCGTGTTGGCCGGCGAGGCGGGCGCAGTCCTCGAATTCCGGCGTGAAGATACAGTCACCGCTGCCGCGCCGGCCAAGTTTTCCGGCGACCGGCCCCCAGGGGGTGTCGACGCTGTGCGGCTCGCGGGCTCGGAGGGCGCGTTCGATTCGCTGTCGGCGGACGCCGAACGTGCCGGTCTCTGTGAACAGCAGCGATTCCAGTTCGTCTGCCTGTGCCGGTCGCGCGATCACGCTCACGATGACGCCGGGACGGTCCTTCTTCATTTGCACCGCGGTTGAGTAAACGTCCAGCGCTCCGGCATCGAGGAGCTTGCGTTTCGTATGGCCGATCAGTTCGCCGGAGACGTCGTCCAGATTGGTCTCCAGCAGGACGATAACGTCGTGATCAGCGGGAGTGCTCGCAGTACCGACGAACAGTCGCAGCAGGTTCGCGCGGCTGGGGAAGTCCTTGGTCCCCGCACCGTAACCGATTTGCTCAATGGTCATCGCGGGCAGCGGTCCGAAGCGGTCGGCGAGCACTTTGACAATCGCCGCGCCGGTGGGCGTCGTCAACTCCGCGTCGACCGGCACATCAACAAGTGGAATGCCTTTGAGCAACTCGGCGGTGCCGGGGGCAGGAACGGTACAGATGCCGTGATCGATGTGAATCTGCCCGCGCCCCGGAGGGAGCGGACTGCAGACAATTTCGTCGGTCCCGAGGAGGTCGAAACCGATTGCAGCGCCGAGGATGTCGACGATGGAGTCGATCGCACCGACTTCGTGGAAGTGGACCTTGTCAATCGGCATGCCGTGGACGTTGGATTCCGCCTGGGCGACGGCCGTGAATATCCGCAATGCCAGGTGTCGCTGCGAATCGGTCATCTCCGCCGCGTCAATGAGCCGCCGGACGTCGCTGAGGTGCCGGTGGGCGTGCTGTTCGGGATGACGGACATCGACTTTGGTCGCCCGAAAGCCGCCTTTGACGACGGTGTTGGCATCGAGGCGAACCCCTTCAATCCCGAGCGAATCGATCGCCCGGCGGATGCTCTCGACATCGACGCCGGCGTCGATCAGGGCCCCCAGCGTCATATCGCCACTGATGCCGGTCGAACAATCGAGATAGGCGATGCGCACGTAGGGCTCCGAAAGGGGCGGTGTTGGGGTGAGCGGGATTCTACCGGGTCGGCGGAGGGAGGACCAAGGTCAACTCCGGGCGAATTCGGACCGAAGGCGTCCGAATGACGGGAATCGCCTCAGAGCCGCGCCCGTGAGGAAGCGGCCGATCACACGCGTTGTCGGCTTCGAGAAGCGTTCCATCCCGGCACGTACCGCTTCCTCGCGGGCGCGGCTCTGATTGGGGACCGCTCTGATTTCAGATGGCTGTGATTGGGGGCGGCTCTGACTGACGGCCCCGATCTCGCCGGGTCAGCGTTTGGCGGGGCCCTGGCGGCGTGCCAGTTCCAGGGGGGAGAGACCGGCCGTATCGTCGGCTGCCGGTTTCGGTGTTTCCGCCGGCGTCTCTGCGGGCGTGTCTTCCGCTGCAGCAGTTGGAGCGTCCGGTTTGGCGGCACCTTGCTGTCGGGCGAGCTCCAAGGGTGACCGCTTCTGGCCCGACTCGGCGGGCGGGCTGCTATTGGCCGGTGCCGGAGCGGCGGCTGGTTTCGCTCCAGAGGACGTCTCGCCGCCCGATTTGGCGGCTCCCTGCTGACGTGCGAGTTCGAGCGGTGAGAGCTTCTTGCCGCCGTCGGCCGGTTTGGGAGCGGGGGCCGGTTTCGCCGGTGCGGCTGTCCCACCGCCCGCTTTGGCCGCACCTTGCTGCCGCGCCACTTCCAACGGGGAGAGTTTCTTGCCGCCGTCCGCTGGTTTGGGAGTGGCTGTCGGTGCCGGTTTGGCGACCGGGGCAGCGGCTCCAGCGGTCGCCGCCCCCTGCTGACGGGCCATCTCCAGCGGGCTCATCCCGGCGGATTTTTTGGGAGCCGCCTTTTTCGCGGCCTTGACGGGAGTTTCTTCGGCAGCGGCCTTCTTTTTCGGCAGCGGGGCATCGATCACGCTCAGATAGCTCGGATCGATGTCGTACCAACTGATATCCGCCGGCCCGTCGAATTGCACGAGTGCCCGGCCGCTCATGTTGACCGTCTTGACCGTTCCGGTCCGCCCGGAAAACCGCTTGAGTTCCGGGACATCCTCCGTGACAAGGACGTATTTGTCCGTCAGTTCCCGCTTGAGCGTCTCCACCGACATGCTGCCTGCCTTCTCTTGATCCTGCCAACGTCCCGGGGGCATGAGTGTTACAACCGCGTGGGTGACTCCGGGTCGCCGATTCTCGGAGAACGGGCGACGCAATTCAAGCGTGAGTGGTGTCGTCTTTATTCACCGTTGGTAGATCGGCAAGTACCGGTAGTCGACGCCTAGTGCGGCGCCTCGCTAAGTCTAGCGCCTTCTGGGTTAGTGAGGTAAACTGGGCCCTTCTTGTTTCAAGGAGGACTGAGGATGCGACCGTATTCGAAGGAATTTCGTCGGGACGTTTTGG
>JAJDEI010000166.1 GCA_029259845.1 Planctomycetaceae bacterium
AACGCGATCGGCCGTCATCCGACTCTCAGACCCTCAACGCCCGACCATCAATCAACGACTTACGACAAACTCCGGCTCGAAAAAACTTTCAGAAACACCGATTTCCCAAATCACTGGGGAACTTGGGTTAGCGACGGGTCAGCCGTTCGCGCCACGTTCGTCCCAAAACGGCGAATTCAACGTTTCCGGTCGAACGAACGATCCGGAAAAACCAACGCGGCGGGAGCAAAGATCCGCCGAAACACCGCACGCACGACCCCGTCGACCGATCATCCACGACCGCCCGCTTCAACTGTCCGGCGACAACCGTCCGGCATTTTTCGCCAGAAACTCCTTGCGCCAATGGTACGCGTCGAGCAGTCCGGACACGTCCCGCCCCAGAATGTGATACGACGCATACAACGCTTCGACCGTTGCCAGGCCGCCCAGCGGATCGTCGAACAGCTTGCTCGTGCGCGGGTAAGCCGTCTCCCACGGCGGCAGTTCGCGGACCGGAACATCCGCAAAGTCCGCTTCCATCTTCCCCGCCAAACGCCACGTTCCGTCCAGCACCAGCAGCCCACAGTCCGCATCAGCCGACGACAGCATCGGCCCCCCCAGGCCCAGCCTCACATACCCCTCCAGCGGCTCATCACCAATCTGCGGGTACTTGAAAAACACGATGTCATCCCGCCCCCGCAGCGGCTCTGCCGTGCACTTCTTCCGCTTCTCCTTCGGATGCACCACAATCACCGTCGGCGAAGGCATCACTTGCTCTCGTTGACTTCGTGAATCTTCTCCTCCAGTTGGCGAATCTCGCCTTCCAAGCGGGGGATCTCCGCCGGGTCGTCCGGTTGGCGGCGGGCACCGGCCAACTGCTGCTGGAGGGAGGCGACCTTCTTGCGGGCCGCTTCGACCTGCTTTTTCTGCTTGCGGTTCAAAGCCATAATGATCAGACCACTTCCAGGGACATTCTGCGACGACGAAAATTCTATCCCATCGCTTCCTACGCTCGCCACCGCCCCCCAATCAAGAGTCCCGAGCGTCACGTCGATTCACACCTTCAGAGCGTTAGCGACGGCCCCCCAAAGGGCACGATCCAGAAACACCCCAAACCGTAAATCCAACTGCCACCAACGTCGAACCATCAACCCCCGCCCATGCAACAGTTCCTCCAAACCCTCAAGCAGTCACTCGACGACGGCACGTTCATCGCCCTCACGTTTAGCAAACCGACCGGTTCCAACGCCGATGACGCCGCCCGGCGAATCACCGTCCATCCGGTCGAAATCCGAGGCCGGCAGCTCTGGCAGTGGACCCGGCAAATGCAGCGGCAGCAGTCCCACGAAAACCTCGACGCCCCGCAAACACTTGCAACCGCCGCGTCTCTGTTCGGCAGCACGTTCCGCCACGCCCACCTGTTCACCACGCACGCCGATGTCGCCGCCCGTATCGACAAATCGGGCCGTTGCCGCCTCACAACCGGACCGCCCACCAAAAAACCGTCCGAGTCCACGAATCACGACCGCCAAAAACAATATCTTATCCCCGAAGGCCGGCCCTGTCCGTTCCTCCACGAGTTGGGCATCATGACCGCCGAGGGCCGTGTCCATCGTGCGCGGCAAGACAAATTTCGGCAGATCAACCGCTTCCTGGAGTTCGTCGAAGACATCGTCCCGCACCTCCCCGCCCAGGGGCCGCTCGATGTCGTCGACTTCGGTTGCGGCCTCAGCTATCTGACATTCGCGCTGCATCACCTGCTGGCAGTCATCCGCCATCGTGAAGTCCGCATCGTCGGCATCGATCAAAATCCGCAGGTCATCAGCCGCTGCACCGACACCTGCCGCGCACTCGAACTGCGCGGCTTGGAATTCATCACGCAGCCCATCACGACGATTACGTCCGATCGCAAAGTCCATCTCGCCGTCGCCCTGCATGCCTGCGACACGGCGACCGACGACGCACTCGCCCAGGCGGTTCGCTGGCAGGCCGACGTCATCCTCGCCGCCCCCTGCTGCCAGCACGAACTCGCCCCCCAACTGACCGGCGACGCCCTCACGCTGATCACCCGGCACGGCATCCTGCGGGAGCGGTTCGCCGCGATGGCCACCGACGCCCTCCGCGCCGCCCTGCTCGAACAAGCCGGCTACCGCACCCAAATCATCGAATTCATCGACACCGAGCACACTCCCAAAAACCTTCTGCTCCGTGCCGTCCGCCGAGACGTCCCGCAAGCCGGCAGCCGCCCCGACCCGCAACTGTCCCGCCGCATCGACGAGCTGAAGACCCTCCTCGGCATCAACCACCTCTCCCTCACCGACCGGCTCCGCGAACCAAATCAGAGCCCGGAGCGTTAGCGACGCGGACCGGCGACAGGTGGCACTGGTCGGCTTGTCCGCCAGTGCGAGCATGGCAAGGCTCGGACTTCATAAGTGGGCATCACGAGCGGTTGAAGCACGATCACAAGCCGGGCGATCTGCACGAACTTACCTTCTCCTGCTGCCGGCGGGGGGCGATGTCGTTGTTTGGGGAATCGTTCACCGCCCCCGGACCGAAGAATTCTCGTGATTCCTCACACCAACGCGCCCCTGCCACCCGTCGCGCAAATAAAAAACCGCGGCCGCCGACAAGTCGGCAGCCGCAGTGCAGATGACCTTCGATTGTTCCGCAACACGCGGCTCAAAAATCGCCGCTGCCGAGAATGTCCTGTCCGTAGTCGCCGCCGTTCGACGACAGCAGCCCCGCGTACACAGCGTCGTCAATGTTCTGGGCGATCGAACGACCGCTGCCGTCGCAGAAGATCACATTCACAATCGATGGATGCAGCGACGAAGGCCGCGGCGAAAATCCGTCGAGGGCCGAGTTGAAATTGCCGTTGATCTTGTGCACTGGCAACGGCAACACGTACCGCATTGCTCCCACGCCGAGAGACAAACCGAACTGCTTGCCCTGCGCCAAGTCTCCCCCAATGCCGCTCGCGTCGGCACTGATGGGAGCGAACTGGCCGAGAGTTGACGCTTCCGTGCCCGGCACCAGGAAGGCCAGGTCGCCGGTGCGCGACGAAGCCCAGCCGCCGACTCCGGGGCTGACATACGCGCGAGCCGCCAGGTTCTCGGAAAGCATCAGCGTGTTCGACAGTCCGTCACTTCGGG
Source organism: Planctomycetaceae bacterium (assembly GCA_029259845.1). Classification (GTDB taxonomy): domain Bacteria; phylum Planctomycetota; class Planctomycetia; order Planctomycetales; family Planctomycetaceae; genus JAHBXU01. The sequence goes on from JAJDEI010000166.1 coordinate 3,132, forward strand.
AGATGAAGCCCAGTCTCGTCCGCTTGGAGATTACGACCGGATTCAACGGATCGGTGTCGTCCGCGTCTCGCCAAAAGACACCCGTGGCGAACGTGGCGCTGAGAGCATCCGGCCCCGGCGTGGGGGCAAACGCCCACGTGTAGTCGTTCAAGGTGTGAATACTGGAGGTGTCGTCTGCCCAACGGGTGTCGACGATATATCCGCCATTGGCCACGTAACTCAAGTTGCCCGCCGCGTCTGATTCAAGGTCATCCGGACAATTAAAGACCGCCAAAGATGTTTGTGCCAGCTCTGAGGTCTTATTGGGGCTGGGGCTGGTCTCATCCGATTCCAGCAGACGCTCATACAACGAAGTCTGGTCGAGAAATGGCAGCAGTGGCACGGTCCACGGCGTCTCCGTCGTCAACGCTGTCGATGTCGTCGAATAATCCAACCTCTGAGTGAGCGAGGTCAGAGGGGGGATTCGTCCGTCGGCGGATGAGGAGAAGTTCTGAATCGCCACGCCGATATTTCGCAGGTTGTTCAGGCATTGGGCCCGGCGGGCCGATTCGCGGGCTGCCTGGACGCCGGGCAGGATCAGCGCGGCGAGTGTGGCGATGATCGAAATCACCACCAGCAGTTCAATCAGCGTGAAGCCGGCACGTTGCCGCCGGCCGGTCATCGTAGGTTTGCGTGTCATTTTCGGGTCTCCGAAACAAATCGAGGTCAATGGTTCTGCAATCGAGAGGAACTGGCCCGCCCACATCGTACGCCACGCTCCGTCACTCGTCAGTCCGTCGTAGTCAGTCCGTTGCTGCTGCGAATCAGCCCGCCGTCGTCACCGCTGCATCGCAATGTGTATCGTTTCGCAGCAGTGGCTGTCGAGGTCGTCCCTCTAATTATGACCGCTCCTGGATCGTTGAGGAACGAAATTACTTCAAAATCCTTATGTTTTTGATGGTTACGTCGTTACCATCCCTGCCTCAACCCCAAAGTGAAGCAAACCCCGGTCCAGAAGTTGAAAAAGTGACAAAACGACCGCCGGCAAAGTCCCCACGTTTAGCCACCCATTTCACACGTTTAGCCGCACATTTCACACGTTTAGCCGCACATTTCAAATGTGCGGCGAACTCCCAGCGCCCTCCTCACTTCTCCGGCAACGTCCGTCGATGCAGCAGCAGGCTCCGCCAGTTAAGCGTGATGATGTCGTCTGCCGTGTTGCCAAGACCGGTTGTTCCGACGTCATCCACCTCAACCGCCTCCTCCAGCCGCGTCCGATCGACGATGAAAAACGACCGATGCCGCGGCCCCCCGGCCAGTTCCCCCCCAATCTGCACGACCGTCGGGTCCGACGGATCCGGCTGATGCGCCTCGAAGTACCCCACCGTCAACCACACCGCAAACACATTGCTCCGATTCGTCGTATGATTGGCCACCTTCGCCAACAACCGGTTCCGCGTGTGATAATCCACCGCATCCGTGCCAACATCCGTCACCGGCCGCGCCTCGAAGATGCCCAAATCTTTCAGTTCTCCCGTGGTCGTGGGCCGATTTGGGAAAAACTCGTTGCCGGGCGTCGGATCATCGGCCACATGTGAGCGTAGGAGATTATGAGATAGTTTGTTGACGCGGGCAGACGCAGGCCAGATGGTTCCCACGTCGGGCGCGACATAACTCATGCTGCGGTACGGCACCGCTCCGAATTGAACAGTTGGCGGTGTGCTCGTGGGGTCGCTTGGCACGCCCGGCACTCCCGGCAGTGGCAACGCGACCGGCGTTGCCGCGAATGCGTTGAGCGGGTCGATCCCATCTCGGGCGAGGATCAGTTCGTTGTACCAGTTGCGAACCTCCCCAACGGTGTTGTCAAAGCTGTCGGTCGTTTGGAACGGTGCGACGGCATTGAACCGCTGAATGTGCGCGTCATCCAGAATCGCCGCCAGCACCGCCTCGTCACGCACCGTGTTGATGTTGATCTTGCCCGGCGTCCGCACCAGCCGGGTCAGCCGCTCCTTGATCGCCTCATCCCCCCCATCGGGAACCGTCAGAAACTCGAACAACCGATACCAGCGGTTGTCGTCATCGGCGTTGATCCCGCCGGTGCCGCTCACGTCATAATCGCGAGTGCCGTTTCGATCGAGGTCGAGGAACGGATTCAGAAACCGCGCCATCGCGACGGACGGCTCCGGATTAGGACTTGGCGGACGGATGTACCAACCGCTCATCGGCTTCGCGGGAATGTCTTCGACCAACTTGAGCGTCGTATCTTCCGGTCCAAAAAGTGGGATCGACAACAATTCGAACACGGACGAAAAGTCACGGTCAAAGTGCGGTTGCCAGATAGCGAACGTGGCTGGGGAGTTGCTGTTTCCCTGATTGCGATCGACCGAGTTCGCGTCGTCAACGGTGCCGTTGGCTGTGAAATCTGGGTTACCGAGCGTATGGCTCCGCGGATTGGTTGCTGTTTGGGCGTGGTCTGTAACATTCGACCGATCAAGCGGTTCGGCGCGTTCACGGCTGCTGAGCCGGCTCAACAGTTCGGGCATCGGCCCGGAAGTATCGGTCGGATCAAACGGGCCGCGCCGCGTCACGTTCTCAAACTCGTCGATAACAACCCAGTCGCTGTTGCTGTAACCGACAAACCCATCCGTCCGCAGGTTGGGCCGCCGTTCCAGTGTCAGTGTAAAGGGTGCCGCACGAAAATTCGGATCGACGGTGGTGTCCGTTGAGACCAGCGTATTCCCATTCAACATCGGTGGTGTAGCGTTGATGGGCGCCGGGTTGTCGAATTCGAATCGGTTCTGATGATCGTTACTCCCGGTGTAGCTCACATCGAGATCGAGTGTCGGGGCCGGGTGCTTGCTGGCAGCCATCGGCAGGGCTGGCTCCGAGGGATCCGTGCCGTCGATCCGAAACGGAATGATTTGATCGAACTCGGGTCCGGTGCCGTCGTTCACGTAAAAGTCGGACGCCCGGATTTCATCCGTTCCGTTGATGGTGACAACGGAAGAATTGTCGTGGCAGCCGATGAGGTACGTCTTGCCGGCTTTGACTACATTCTCGCCGTTATTCGCGGTTGGATCGGGGTCCGTCTTGAAGACAAAACTGGCGTCCGGCGGGTCGACGCCCGGTGTTTTGCCCGCGTTGTATCGGGCGATCCGCCATGAATCCGTTCGCATTTCTACATCAAACGGACTCGCGTTGCGCAGCTCAATGTACAAATACTGGCGTATCTCGTTGTCGTCCCAAATCGTGCTTGCCTCGTCGGAGCCGGTATCGAACGTCTCAAGCCACAGGACTTCGCTCAACGTCAGTTGCTGCGCTTCGACACCATTGACCACCTGCAAGTCTCCGCCGCCAGCTGCGTCCCAGCCGTCAGTGAGGTCGTTGTCGTACTCAAAACGTGTGATTGCATCATCCCGATCAAGGGCATCAACATAGTTCACGGCGAACTGCGCCATTTCGCCCACTTGGTCAGGCGAGTACCGCAGCGGGGCCGTCAGGTAACCGTCAGGTGCGGCGTCGTTACCGCCGCCCAAAACCCACAACAGCGTGTAGATGTCCCGTGCCAGCCGCTGACGGTCGTAACGCGCCCACCATTCCTGCGCGATCGCCAGATTCGTCCCGCCGTCGGGGGCGCTGCCCAGATCACTGAAGGCGACCAGCGGCGCTGCACCGTTCGCATGGATCACCTGTGGAATCGTTAGTGGACCTGCGAATCCACTGTTGGCGATACTGAGCGAGGCGATGTCTGGATGCGGTGTCAGATTACGGAACTGCGGATTGCCGTCGCTGTCAAAGGCCGAATTCTGGTCGTAAAGCGTGGTCATGTCCGGGGCGGGATCATCGTCACTGAGAATTCGATTGAGGTTGAGCCGGTGTCGCGGTTGCCTCTTTGCGTTGCCATTTGTGTTGAGGTGTGCATTGCTTCCGAATTCTGACTTCAACAGCAGCCGCAGTTCGCGTCGGAGAGGATCGTTTGTACTGCCGGCAGCCACTGCTGAGAATTGCGGCGGAAACGTCCCATCGACGGCATCAAATTCATTGAATGTCCCGCCGCCGTTCCACGTCGTGAACTCCCACCCCCGATCTTCGGTCTTGTTGACCGAATGACCGTGGCTAAAGTCCAGCCGGTCCCAACTGTCGGTCGTGAACCGCCCAGCGATCTGGCGGCGGCGGTCTTCGTTCACCTTGTCGAAGTTGATAATCGCCAGATCACGCAGCCGGCTGGTGCCACCCACGTCCTCGAAGTCCTGGCGGCTCAGATGCAGGCCTTCCATCTCGTGTGTGGGGAACACGGCGTCGTATTCCGGATTACGGTACTGGCGATTGAGGATCACCTCGCCCCCGTCGTCCCGCAGAAAGTCCAGTTGAGCGTTGGCCTGTTGCAGTTCGTTGTTCACGGACAGCCCCTGCCAGTAGGGCAGTACCCCGTACAACGTCCGAAAACCACCGGCCAATGTGTCCTGAACGAACGGATTATTGACCATGTTGGTTCCCCCGACTGGTCCCGGCAAGGTCGGGTCCCAGCCGGTGTACTGGTATTGCCAAAAGGAGTTGGTCGCACCCGCATAAGTCGGCCATTGGGACGGATTCGTCGGTCCGCTCACCCCAGCCATACGACGAGTGAATGGATCGGTGGGACCGGAAACTTGATAGAGATAGCCGCTACCGGTTCCGCCGTAGTCCAGCGGATGCACGAACGGTGGAATCCAGACTCCCATCAGGTGCGGATCGCGGTACGCCGAGCCGCCGCCGGAATGGCCAGCCGCTACACCACCGACAAAATCCACCGGCGCGTTGATGTCATCGTCCGGCGTAAAGCCGGGGGGCAGTGTGATGGGATAGGCCGGATTCCCCAGATTGAACACCGGTGCATAGCCGACCATGTTGCTGTCGCCGTCGTCATCGACCAGATACCCGCCCGGTGCCGGTGCCCCGGGGAACGTGCCTCCGGAACGAATCCAGGCATACAAGTCGGCAATCCGAAAATCGTCGCCCCAGCGGCCTTCGATCTGCGAGTCGACCACGAAACCGGCCGAGGGATCGTCCCGCCAGTTCTCGCGACCGTTGAGCAGCATCAGCAGTTCCAGATTGGACAGCACCGGTGTTGTGACCGGTAGGGGCGTGGTGGCGTCCGCGAGTGTTGGCCCGAAGTTCTGCTCGTGCTGCTCCTGAGCCTCGGTGAGTGTGACGGTGGGGTCGAGGTCGGTCGCCGGGTCAGCCGTCAGTCCCAGCCCCAGGTTGATCTCGCTGCGGCTCAGCCCCTGATTGGACGCATGCACCAGCGTGGTTGACGGATCGCCCGGACTGATCGCGTTCCCGTCCCACTGCCGCGCCAGCACGCCGTTCATGTTGCCGTGGGCGTTGACGTTTAACAGCGCGTCCGCATCGATGACCTTGCACGCAAACAGCGGCACAAACTGACGCCCGTCCGGCAGGTCCATAATCGGAAAGTCCAGGTCCACCCACACCGCATCCCGAAACCCGTCCCCGTCACAGTCGACGTCGAATTCATAGATCGTCGAACTCGGATCGGTCGGGTCAGCCGACGCATCCGGAAACGACCACACCCCCGCCTCATTGGAGACGCCGTCGCCGTTGATATCGACCCGAAACGGAAACGGCGGAATGATCCGCGTGGTGTCGCCGCTGAGGGCGTTGGTCGCCGCTGTCAGAAAACGCGGAAATGTCGTGTTGACGGAGTTGACGTGCTCCTGATGCGGCCGCAGCACTTTGTCGCGCGTGGTGTCCGGGTTGAGAAGATTTGTCGACTCAAAGATGCCTTCGAACCCATTCACGTCGGCACCGTCGCTGATGCCGCGCATGATCGGGATATATTGCGGCCGGTGGAACGATGGGATGATCACCCGGTAAACATTGTTCGGGTTATTCGGATCGCGCACTAGGCCGTCGAACGCGAGAAACATACTGTTGACGTCCGGGTACGTGTAACCGGCGTCGGGGTGGAATAAGCCAACGCCTGCGCCGACGGAGCCATTGTTGGCTGCGGGGCTGAAGTTGATTTGAAACGCCGGCAGCGCGTTGAAGCCGTCTTGGTCCGCATCTGCCACACCGTCGCCGTCGTAGTCAAAAACAAACTCACCGTTCCCCAGCGTGGTCGTGGTTGACGCATTGGCGTAAACGCCGATACCCAGCCCGTCGAACGGGTTCACGTCGGCGAAGTTTCCCCCGCCATCGGCGAGCGATAGTTGTTCATCGAAGTTGGGCCGCCCGATCATGTTGGGCACGAGCGCCCAGTTGCTGCCGTACAGGGCGCTGTCGCCCAAACTGGGCCGCGTGCCGAGGATCAGTTGTTCCAAAAACCAGTCCTCGAACAGCGACGCGGGGAAATCGGCCGTGGGGGTTTCGGCGGTGGCGAAGTATTCGGCGCTGGCCTGTTCCTGCGCGGCGAACGTGTAGAACAAAAACCCCAGAAACGTGAGCGTCCCCAGCAGGGCCATCACCACAATCAGCACCGCCCCCCCCCGCCGCGGAGGGACCAGAGCGCCTGTCGTAGGGTGGGCTGTGCCCACCGCGTCGCGCAAGGATTGGTGGGCACAGCCCACCCTACGAAATCTGGCCACTGCGTCTGTTGTGCGATTCATCGTCATTCTCTCTCACGGCCCGACACCGTGTGATCGTGATTGTCCCCAGCGCCCGCGGCACCCGCATCGCCGCAACGCTCCATTGAGCCGCAATCGGTTGTCCGTTGTGCCGCCACCGCCAACCCGTTTAGCCGCGACCGCCACTTGTTTAGCCCCGACCGCCAACCTGTTTAGCCGCGACCGCTAGGGAGCGCGCCGTTCCATTCCCCGGTCCCGCGCTCCCTAACGGTCGCGGCTAAACGATCCGCCCGCGGCTCACCGAAACCGCTCACAATTCCACAAACGGATGGATAATCGTCACCTGCCGCATCTGCTGGCTGGTGGGATCCAAAAACCGAACCGTAATCTGAATCGCCTGCAACCCGATGGTGTTATTAAACGCCCGCCAACGAATCTCCCCATCCTGCACCTCCTCCCCCGCCCGCGCCGGCCAAGCCGGTTCAGTGGGACCGGTGAAGTAATCGGCTGCTGCCCCCAACCCCAAGTCGGAGACTGCGACGACTTGATAGAACAGCGATTGGTGACCGGCGTAGAACTCGCCCGCTGCCCGCTGCCGTGGCACTGGAAACACGCGGCTGGGGAGGGTGACCGATGACGGAAAGTCATACTGCTGGCTTGGCTCCCAAACGACCGGGCGGAGACCTCCACTTCCTCCATTCGCGATTGGAAACTCGAAGTTGGCGCGATCGGTCCAAAGTGGTCGAAACGGCGGCGGGTCGTCGAGGGCGAGTTCCGCGAGCGGAGTCGGCGATGTATTGGCCGGCGGGTCGAGAAAATCGTTTTCGGTATTGAAATTGAACTGGGGATGCCACGTGTCGAACACTCGGTTGAATGGATCGTCGGAACCCGGCCATCCAATTTCCGTTGCGTTGTCCATCGGGCCGTCGCCATCGTCGTCAAAACCGGCAATGCCTGGCTGGCCGTCAGGTCCCACGCCTGGTGTCAGACTTCCGTATCGGTACATCCCTCGAAGTGCGCTGGCATTCGGGAAAACTTCCGCCGTACTTGTGTCGTAAAGGGTAAATGTGCCGTTCGGAGCATTGGGGTTGTAAGTCTGCCGGAGATGCCAGTCTCCATTGAAGTTGGCGTGCCCCAAGTCGGCCCAAACGCCCAGGGCCGCATCCCAGACCTTGATGTCGAACGCATGCACGTTCGTCATCAGGATGTCTTCCCCCTCGCGCGGGCCGTTCTCATACAGGTCGACCTTGCCGTTTCCGTTGCCATCCGTCAATCCGGCGTCTGGGCTGAACGGCGTGATTGCGTGCAGCGGGTCCGCCGGCGGGACCACGAGGCCCGGAAAAAGAAAATCTGGATCCGACGTCTCTTCGTGGGTGTAGCGCCCCATGAATGACGTCACCAATGTCGGCAGAAGGTGCTCCTTGGGACGTCCCTGCAGTTGGCTGAAGCCGGTAATGCGGCGAGGTGAGGGGTCGTGACCGAACCGGTTCTGCGGGTTGCCGAGTGCACGCGGCTTCAAGCCGGGGGTAAACACCACCGAGTTATCGAGATCGGTGGCAACGTTGAACCGCATGCGTGTCGGCTCGGTTGTCTGATCCAACTCAGGATCAAACCGCGTGGCGGAGAAATCGAAGTCATTCCAAAAATCGCTGTCACCGAATGCCGTGGGGGAGAGGTCTTCTCCCGTGTCATTGGTCCCGGTGTAGTTGCCCGGAATAAATTCGGCGGGCGGTGCGGGGAACGTGCGTGTCGGCTGGTCTTCGTCGCCGACTGGTCCGGGAGGCTGCGACAGCCCCGGCTCGCGGATCAACAGCACCCGCCGCATGAGATTGCCGTTGCGGATGAAGTAGGAGACTTCGGCAGTGTTCGACTCGGACGTTGCGGTATCGCCAGCGGCATAGGTAATCGGGTTTCCGGCTGCGTTGATCTTGAAGCCGACGCCGTCGTCCCAGATCGGCTGATCGGAACTGGCATTCGCCCCAAAGGTGGTCCCAAGCGGCCGCGCGCGGCCGGTGTAGGGAGTCCTGTTCTCGTCGCCGAGGTGAATCACGGTGGCATTGGCGGTGAACTGCAGCACGTCGTCGGCGTCGTTGAACGGGTCGTTTTCGGAGATGTAGAAGTAGCCCCGTTCCTTGTGCTCATCGACGGTCCGTCCGGTGCCGCCCACGCCGTCGATGAAGTAATCCGGATGCAGCGACACAATGCCCCGCGCGAGTGAATTTGCCCGGTTGGCGAGGAGGTCCTGTCCGCCTACGACGTAGATTGGCTGTGTGATCGCATCGCCGCGCTGCTGATAGGTCCGCTTGGCCAGATCGCCCTGCAGCATGGTGACGACGGCCCGGGCGCGCTGATTGTTCTGGGAGGCGCCTCGCTGTTTCAGCAGGGTGCCGGTGGCGATTTGAAACGCCGAGGCGAAGATGGTCATCATCAACAACACCAGCGCCACGGACACCAGCATTTCCACGAGCGTAAACCCGCCGCGGGGGAGACGCCCGGTGTCTGGTCGTTGCGTGCGCTGTTCGTCGTGCCGTGGTCGGTTCATGGTTTCACCGGTTGAAGCTCAAGGTCATCGGCCTGTACTACGACGGGTGTCCAACGGAAACACCTGCACCACGCCGCGCGGGACGACCAGCGTGGTCGTGAGGTTGCCTCCGGGCGGCAATTGTGGGGGTTTGCGGTCGAGCTGAATGATGGCTTGCATCGCCGTTTCCGAGATGATTTGTTGAACGCGATACCAGCGTGCGTATGTGGGGTCGAAGACATACCCCCCTTTTCGGAGCGGGGCCGTTCGCCCCGGTGTTGGGTAAGTCTCCAAGTTGACTGTGGCGGTCAACTCCTCCTCATTAGTCGGAATGGACGGCCCAACCGTTGGGAACGTCGCCGTGTGCACGAGTTCTTCCTCGGGATCGGCAGAGGGCCGGTTGAAGAACACGACACAGTCGATTTCGCTCAGGCTGCCGCCGGGTGTGCCCCGCTTACGGACGGTCAGCATCCAGGTATAACGGAAATCCTGCGACTCAACGCGCACCTCCGAAAGCGGCTCAAAACCGAGCGGCAGCGGAACCGTCCAGTCGATTGTGTTCGGACTAAACGCGACTGCCGTCGTTGGCGTCCTCTCTCGGATCAGACTTCGTTTGCCTGACGCATCAATCAACACCAGGCGCAGCGGGCCGGCCACCGCGGTCAATGACGACAATGCATCACCAATCGTGGCGGCATCGAACGTTGCCTGCGTGCGGGCGAGGTTGAGACTGGCCGGAATCGCCGTGAAGAGTGTGTCAAACTGGTCCGGCAGAGCGACGAACCGAAGGATGTCGTTGCGTGTGTCGTTCGGCGCGATGAAGAAATCGGGGCGAAGTGGGGGAACGGGTTGTCCGTAGAGATTGTCACCATTCAAACCTAGCCGCCGCAGCGGTGTGTCTCTCTCATCATCGGCGAACGGCGTTCCATTGAGAAGGATCAACGGCTGCGGAAGTGCCGCTGGGCCGAAATCGTAATTCCTTGGAGCCAATCCCGCATCGACGCCGTATCTGAGGTTAAGGGGTTGCGGGGCGTTTGGCCGGTCTACAAATCCGAGCGGATCAATCACGCAGCGGGTGACGGCTCCGTTGACAGGTTGCGGGATGAAGTCATCCGAGACGAGTCCAAGGATGTCGACGGCGGTTTCGGCTTGCTGTTTGAGGATGGCGGCGTTGGTGAGTTGGGTTCCCTGGACGGACCGCAGGAAGGCAATGGGGAACAGCGACATCACCGAGAGGATGCCCACGCTCATCACGAGGATGGCCATCAGCACCTCGACGAGCGTGGTGCCGCGCACGCCCACGGGTTGCAACCCGTGGGCTTGGCGGGCCATCCACTGGAGAGGAACACGTCTCACTTCGCCACCTCCCCTTGCAGACCGAACTCCCACACATCGTGTTTGGACGACAGCCACGACACACCCCCGTCCACGGTGCGCCCGCCCGGTGTGAGGCTCCAAGGCGGTTCGCCCATGTTGTTCGACATGCCCGCGATCACCGCTTGGAAGACTAACCCATTGTAATAGTTTGGTGAGACGGTATCCCCCACAGCATATGATTGGCCGCTCTGCCATGGCGCCGGGTAGGCGGTAAGCGACCGAATTGGATGCGAGATCACGCGGCCTGCCTTGGTGAAGATGGTGATTCCCAATTCATCGCCATGTCGATCGGGCGGAACGGGGAATTGGGCGACGGGATATTCGTCTGTTCCGTCACCGTTGGTGTCGCGAGGCACTGTCGGGCTGCCGGGCAGCGCATTTTCGAGGGCGTCGGCGAGGTCGACGATGTGCAGATGGATGATCCCCGCTGCTGCGGCGTCGCCCACGACCGTTCCCTTAGCGGAGAACAGAATGTCCATGCGGTTGGAGAACTGCGGGTTTCCAGTCGTGTCGAATGCCATCCATCCGTCTGGCAAATGACTTGTCTCCAGATCAATACAAGTGCCGCGCGGCAGTTCCAACGCCTCCTCCCCCGTCATCACGTCCGGGTTGAGTATGACGGAAAACGTCAGGGGAAGACTGAAGTTACCACTGTCTCGCATGTCAGGGTGCCGCTCGAAGGTGTGCACGATATGCGGGCCGGGACCAGACAGCGGGAATGCGTCCGGAAGCATGGTCAGCGGCTGCTCCCAGCCTTCAACTTTGATCTTCGTACCGGGACCGATGAGGCCGCGTTCATTCAGAGTTGCCCAGTTCGTGTTCGTCGCACGCAAGGCAGGTTGACCACCAACATCGAGGAATGCCTCGATGACACCTGACGAGTCGTTTGCGGGCGATTCGATGTAGACGAGGCTAGTGCAGATGGCTCGTCGCTGCCCACTGGGAGAATCTTCGGTGATGCTGTCGTTGACGAGCAGGCGGATGCCGACCGGGCGGGGGTTGCCGGGGTTTTCGCGGCTGTTGTAGATCGCGCGGTCGCGGGCGCCTTCAACCTTGGACTGTACCTGCCGCGCGGCTCCCCGCACCCGCGCGCTGGTCGACGACAGGTTGATCGCCCCGATGGTCATCACCGTGAGCACCACAAAAATCGAGATCACCACGAGCAGTTCCACCAGAGTGAAACCGCGACGTTCGGCATTCGCAGGAGGGCGGTGAATGAGTCGCATCGGATTCAATTCCCCCCACTCAGATTCGTGATATTGTCGTTGAGTGCTGTGTCGCCGGGGTTGGCGATAATGCTTGTTCCGCCGATCGGCATAGCCAGATGGCCGAAGCTGGCGGTATCGGCAGGGTCTTCAAGGCCGAAGTCACCGTCGCTCCCGGCGGACACGATCAGCGGCGTGTGAAAGCTGTCCAACGTGTGGAACTCCTGTTCAAAACTGGCCACGTTGCAGCCCAAGAGAATTCCTTGAGGATCGTCCGGGTCGTGTAGGGCCGCCGCCGTGTTGAGTGACCCGAACGCAAGCGACACGAGGTTCGGAAAGGGGGCTAACTTGACGATCGCGCCTGCCCCATGTTTGGCCGGGGCCGTGCTCAGTGAACCGCGGAATACGTCAAGAGAATTGGCTGACGTTGAGTCAACCTGCATCAACTCCTGCCCCACGATTACATATACTTTTGCAGACCCCGCTGCGGTGAGTGCCGGTTGGATAACCATCCCATTGGAAACATCAATGGTTTCCAAGGTTCCGGGTGCCGGGGTCGTTAGGATGTCGGAGGTTGTTGTAAGTAGTGGATTGGGGGTATCGAACAAGTTCAATAGCCGCGTCGGCCAGCGGTAGAAGCGGAGCGGTTTGCCCCAGGCGTCGACCAGTTCGGGGAATGTGTCTCCGTCGGTGTCGGCCAGTTCGCGGCCTGTGAAGCTGTCTTCATCAACTGGTGTGGCTCCGCGAAACTTCCCTTGAGTGAGCGTGAGGTACAGCAGCTCCGAGCTATCGGCATCGTTTCCATCGGCGGACCATCCGGAGTAAGCCGATCCGAACACTGCTTCAACGTCGCGCTGCGGAAAGTGCGCCCGGAAGATGGCCTTGAGTGCTGCAACCTCTGCCTGTTGCGGCGTGCTACAGAAAGAGTAGTTGCGAGGTGGGACCAGAAGGTATTGGGGGGACACGACCTCCTGCTTGACGGCGTTTGATCCTTCGAATTCACGGTTCCAGGCGGTGACTTGTTGCTGGAGGAGTGCTTCTACTTTGGCGATCGTTGCACGGGTGGCGGCTTCGCGGGCCGATTCCATCATGTTGCCGTAGACGGCGACGGAGATGGCGATCAGGGCGGCGATGATCGTGATCACCACCAGGATCTCCAGGAGCGTGAAGCCCCCCGGACGCTTTGAGCCGCGCTGTGTTGTCCGCTGCATTTCTCTCTCCCCCCTCCTGCCAGACCTGTGCCCGCCTGCCGCCCGCCCCGCTGTTGGGACGTCCCGCTGCCCGCCGGAGACCGGCTTACTCCAACGTCCCGCTCGAAAAGTTCGTGATGTTGTCGCGATCGTCCGACGTGTCACCGGTGTTGTTCGTAAAACCGTCCCCGTTCGACCACAGCCCGCCGATGCCAAACACGCCGTCGAACCCGGAAGAAATGATCTGATAGGTTTTCGCTTTCCAGGGAACCTTCTCATTTTCCGGCGTCGATGTGTCATCGATTCTCGTTAAGTAAACATCTGTGATATCCGGGGTGCCGTTGCCGTCCAAATCTGCATCGGCAGGCCGATACCCGCGGCCCCCGTAGCTGCTGAGGTAAAGATACGGAACCTGCGACGCCGGAATCTTGTGCGCGTAGGCATGCGCGCCATCGCCGTCGTCATCGATCATGCGGTCCGGGCCGAACTCCTGAAACGGTCCGGTGCGCGTGCCGCCTGACGCGAATGGGTCCTGCGGGTTCTTGGAGAAGCCGTCGGCCACCGGCATGTCTGTTGGAGTTGCCGTGTCGGTGATCGTGTCCGGACCGCCGAGGAAAAACAGCAGGCATTCGTCGCCGGTGAGGATGAAGGTATCACCAGCGTCGTTATCGCCGTTCAAATCGCGACCTGTTAGCGGATTGCCGCTGCTGTCATTGTGGATCGCGTCGAAGTTGAACTGAGGCCACAGTTGCCTGACTAAAGTCCTGTTCTGGACATCCCAACTCGCGCCATCTTCATACAGCGTGATTTTGCTGGGCGGTTCCTGGCCGAACTCGCCGACGAATTGGGTGATGCCCGCTTCGAAGCCGCTGATTTCGGTGCGGACTTCCGTGTTTCGCAGGGTGGTTCTCACCGAGCCGATGGCCGGCAGCAGCAGGGCCATCAGGATCGAGATGATCACGATCACGATCATCAGTTCGATCAGCGAGAAGCCGCGGCGTGCCGACGGGAATTGTCTGGAGAAGATCGTCCGGGGAGACATAACGGGCTCCTGCGAAGTGGGGATTCGTCGGCCGCAAAACGGGTCGCGGAAATGGTCGCGGAACCGGCGGCTCCGCCAGGTGGGGGATGTGAATTGCCGCCGTGCGATACAGCGGTGTCGCGCACCGCTGCATAACCGTCCTGAGATGAAACCGGAAACGGAGACCTGCCGCAGACACTGCACGCCGCGTGCCAGTTGGGTTGCCGGTCGATGGGTTTGCCGTGAGATCATTGTTCAGGGACTAGGGGTCAGGGATTAGGGGCCAGTCTGTGACACTCAACACCGAACACTGGACACTCATTTCACGAGAGCTCGTTGAGCAGTTTGACGAGCGGCATGAACAGGGCGATCACGATGAAGCCGACGATCAGGCCGAGTACGACCACCATGATCGGTTCGAGCATGTTGACCAGGGCTTCGACCAGGACGGAGACTTCTTCGTCGTACACATCGGCCACCTTATACAACATATTGTCCAAGGCACCGGTCTCCTCGCCCACGTCGACCATGTTGACGACCATGTCGTCGACGATGCGGGTTTCCTTGAGCGGCACGGCCATCGACTCACCCTCGCGGATCGACTGGTGAATGTGATTGAACGCTTTGCGGAACACTTCGTTGCCGGCCGTGTCCCGGGCGATACTTAAGGCTTCCAGAATGGGCACTCCGGAGGAGATTAACGTGCCTAATGTGCGGCACGTGCGGGCCACCGTCGATTTGGAAATGATCTGCCCGAGAATAGGTATCTTCATCGCGATCCGGTCGACGATGTAGGCCCCCGTCGGGTTCTTTTTGACGATCTTGATAAACAGCCAGAAGCCGATCGGAATGGCGGGGATGAGATAGAAGTAGTTGACGACCCAGTCGCTCATCGCGATCAGCCAGATGGTGATATCCGGCAGGTCGACGCCGAAGTCGTTGAAGATGTCCTTAAACTTGGGGATAATCCAGTACATGATGAAACCGACGATGCCGGTGGCGACGGTAATCACCGCGACGGGATAAACCATCGCTCCCTGCACTTTTCGCTTGAGGGACTGGGCCCGCTCCTTGAACTCCGCCAGCCGCTGGAGGATAACCTCCATCGCACCGCCGGCTTCCCCGGCTTTGACCATATTGACGTACAGGTTATCGAAGGCTTTGGGCTGCTTGGCCATCGCCTCCGAAAGCGTGTTGCCCGACTCGATGTCTTCGATCACGCCGACGAGCGAGGCTTTGAGCGGCCCCGGTTTGCACTGCCCTTCGAGAATACGGAGCGAGCGCAGAATGGGGAGTCCCGCATCCTGCAGGGTCGAGAGTTGCCGCGTGAAGGTGCACAACTGTTTGGGCCGCACGCCTCCGATGGAGATGCCGCCGACCGACTTCTTTTTGCCCTTGGCCTGGGTGCGGGTGGCGACCGCGGTCTTGCCCTTTTTCCGGCTCGACTTCTCCGCGATCTTGGTGACGAAGAACCCCTTCTCGCGGATCATCGTCTGGGCTTCGTGCTCCGAGGGCGCGTCAATGGAGTCCTTAATCTCCAAGCCGGTGTTGTCCATCGCCTCGTAGGTATAAGTTGGCATGGTGCGCTCCCTTTGGTCGCAGTTGATTAGTTGACTCGTTGATTCGTTTGACGATGAACGTGTTAGTGATGTGCGGAGGCCTGCCAGCATGCGGCCAATGTCCTGCAGCTTATCTCGCGACTTCCGGGCCTAGTTTCCGTTTGCCATGCTGAGCCGTTCGGCGAGGATGGCTTGCGTCTCCAGCTCCATGAGTGATCCGTTGGCGATCCAGAGGTGGTTGGCGAACTCCTTCTCGTTGCGGCGACCGTGTCCTTCGGCGATATTCGAGGGGATGGAGACAGCCGCCCGCCGCATCTGTGAGACCAATCCGAACTTTTCCTCTTGGGGAACGCCTCTTGTGATTCTGTATCTCTGAACGATAAGGTCCATCGCTTTTTGCCAAACCAACAGGTCTCGATAAACCTTGTACGCCATCTCTGAACCCAATCAACGAATCAGCTATTCATCTAATCAACTACTCAATGTCTTCCATCACGGTTTCGCGGACGACTTCGTCGATGGTGGTGACGCCGTCGAAGATGAGTTTGAGGCCCGCTTCGCGGAGGCTGGTCATGCCTTGGCTGCGGGCCAGGTTGCGCATGTCGTCGATGGAGCCGTCCGAGACGATCATGTCGCGGACGTCGTCGGTAATATCCATAATTTCGTACAGGCCGGTGCGGCCTTTATAACCGGAGTTATTGCAGCGGGGGCAGCCTTTGCCGTAATAGAAGCGATATTGCCGCGCGGTATCAAGCGGGAGCTGCAGTTCCATGAGCAACTCGTCGCTGGGCTCGAACTCCGTGCGGCATTCGACGCAGATTTTCCGCACGAGCCTTTGGGCCTGGACCGCTTCAACGGTGGCGGTGATCAGAAACGGCGGGATGCCCATGTCGCGCAGCCGCGTGATGGCAGTCGGGGCGTCGTTGGTGTGCAGGGTGCTGAACACGAGGTGCCCGGTGAGCGCGCTTTGCACGGCGATCTCGCCGGTTTCGTAGTCGCGAATTTCGCCCACAAGGATTTTGTCCGGATCGTGCCGCAGGATCGCGCGGAGCACGTTGGCGAAGGTGACGTCGATGTCCGGGTTCACCGGCACCTGAATGAGTCCGTCGATGTCGTATTCGATGGGGTCTTCGGTGGTGATGATTTTGGTTTCGATGTCGTTGAGTTCGTTGAGCGCCGAGTAGAGCGTGGTCGTTTTGCCGCTGCCGGTAGGGCCGGTCACGAGGATGATGCCGTTGGGCCGCTTGATGATGTCGCGAAACCGGGTGAGCGTGTTGGGGTCCATGCCGATCTTGTTGAGGTCGAGCTGCACCACGGTGCGGTCCAGCACCCGCATGACGACCGATTCGCCGAACATGGTGGGGAGCACGCTGATCCGCAGGTCGACCGGGTTGCCGCCGACGTTGAGTTCGATGCGGCCGTCCTGCGGCAGCCGCCGTTCGGCGATGTCGAGTTCCGCCATGACCTTGATGCGGGTGACGATGGCGTTGGCCAGATGCCGCGGCGGGGGGACCATCTCATACAACACGCCGTCCGCCCGGACGCGGATTTTGAATTCGTCTTCAAACGGTTCGAAGTGAATGTCGCTCGCCTGGTCCTTGATGGCCAGCAGCATGACCATGTTGAGCAGTTTGCGAATCGGCTGGGTTTCGGAGAGTTCCTCCTCGCCGCCGATATCGATGGGGCCGATTCCTTCGAGCAGGCGTTTGGTGCCGATTTCAAGCCCTTCGAGGGCATTGATCACGCCCTCGATGCTGTCCTCGTCCTGGGTCGAATAGGAGCGGGCGATGGCCGCTTCGACGTCGCTGAGGGAGGAGACCGCCCCACGCACGTCGTATCCGAGGAAGTTGCGCAGGTCGTCGAGCGCGGCGACGTTCTGCGGGTCCGCCATGGCAACGGTGAGCACATCCTCCTTGAGGGAGATGGGCATGATCTTGTAGATGTCCGCCATGGTCTGGGGGACGAGTTCCAACACCTTGGGCGAGATGTTGGTTTCCTCCAGGTGGACGACCGGCATGCCCCACTGTTCGGCGAGCGCCTCGGTGATTTGCTCCTCGGTGACCAAGCCCATGCTCTTGGCCACCTGGCCGATGACCTCACCGGGGACCTGCTTTTGCTCCTCGAGCACGTCCCAGAGTTGGTCCTCGGTCAGGTATCCGAGGTCGACGAGGATTTGTCCGAGTTTGCGCTGTGCCATGGTGTGTCTTGTCGGAGCGTGATGAGTTGTCCGTGACCGGCCGTCCGCTTGCCGGCGTGACCTGATTTGGTGACATCACCCGTTTTGATGGCGCCATTTGTTTCGTGGGCAGCCGTAGTTCGCCTATTTTCGCCGCTCGGTTCTCTGGCTTCCTCAGGGGCTCTTGCGGGACCACTGCCCTTTGCCGGGGATTCCTGTCGCAGGGCCGTCAGTTGCAGGGTCGTCAGTCGTCCTCCCATTCGTCGTCGTCGTCGTAATCGCCGTCGTCATCCAGCAGGCCCTTCTTGGCCAGTTGGATTTTCGCCTTGAGTTCGCCCGGCTGCACGGACCGGATCACGACTTCGCGTTCGTCGCACAGGCCTTTGCGCCACAGGTCGAACAGGGCGTCGTCAAGCAGTTGCATGCCGAACTTGCGACCGGTTTGGATGGAGGAGTTGATGCGGTAGGTCTTGGCCTCGCGGATGAGGTTGGCGATGGCCGGAGTGACGACGAGCATCTCGAACGCCGCCACGACGCCTTTAGGTTTGCGAGGCAGCAATGCCTGGCTCAGGATGCCGATGATGGCCACCGAGAGCTGGGTCCGGATCTGTTCCTGTTGCTGGGTGGGAAACACGTCGATGATTCGATCGACCGTTCCCTGGGCACCGGTGGTGTGCAGTGTGCCGAAGACGATGTGGCCGGTTTCGGCGGCGGTGATGGCCGACTCAATGGTTTCCAGGTCCCGCATTTCCCCGACGAGGATTACGTCCGGATCCATCCGCAGCGCCCGTTTGAGGGCCTCCGGGAAGCTGGGGACATCAACCCCGATCTCCCGTTGGTTAATGGTCGACTTCTTATGGTGATGGTAGTACTCGATGGGGTCTTCGAGCGTGATGATGTGGTGGTCGTAATGGTCGTTGAGGTAGTTGATCATGCTGGCGAGCGACGTTGTCTTGCCGCTGCCAGTCGGCCCGGTCACCAGAAACAAGCCACGAGGCCGGGTAATCAATTCCGTAATGACAGGCGGAAGCCCAAGTTGCTCAAAGGTCAGGAACTCCGTGGGGATTTTGCGTAGGACCATGGCGATCTGGCCGCGCTGTTTGAACACCGCCACGCGAAACCGAGCCTTATCCCCAAACGCGAACCCGAAATCCGTACCGCCAACTTCCTGCAGCTCCTGCTGATTTCGTTCCGGCGTGATGCTCTTCATCAGCGCGGTTGTGTCCTCGCCGTCCATGGACTTGGTTTCCAGGCGAATCATCCGACCGCTCATGCGGACAACCGGCGGCTGTCCGGTCGTGATGTGGAGGTCGCTGCAATTCTCCTTCACGACGGTTTCGAGCAGTTTGTCAATTTGCAGAAACGCCATAAAAACGGTCTTTCTCAGGCGGCGGCGAGCATCAGGTTTCCCGTGGCTCCATGATCATTGGTTCCGGCTTTGCGATATGCAGGATGGCCGGAAATCCGAAAACTGCGTCGATGAGCCGCGTTCCTCCCGCCCGCAGCGACTTAAGTTTCCTCAAACGGCCCCTGTCACCGGGTGATTCGACAACGGACTTCGTGCCGACATGATTCCGTCTGGTTCGGCCTGTTTTTCTCGTGCCTCGCCAGGATTCGCCGGGCGACTGCCGGAAACGCTTTGCGTGTTTTCGGCAGTTGCGCGTGTTCCTTGTGTCTGCCGCCGTGGTGCTATTATCGCGCGGAATTGCGACTCTCCCAACTGAATGCAACATTTTCCGAGGTCGTGTTTCTGTATGTGTCCAGTGGCCCGCAACCCCGAAGCCGTGACCGGGCCGACGGACGGCCCGGATTCGTGCGAATGTCTCAGGATGCATCCCATGCCCTTTGCGACCAAGCCGCAGGCTACCGATTGCTGCGCCGTCAGCGTGCTCGTTTGCCCGCGGATCGGCCCGGTGCTTTTCCCGAATCGATTCCTGCTGAGGCGGCAACATTCCGGCCATTTTCTGGGGGATGTGTCCTCCGGCGAGTCTCCCGGACAAGTTCAGTGCGGGCCCGGGCGGTTGCCCAGAATCCCTTTGGCTCAGTGCGACCCGGTCCTCAGCTTGTACGCCTCCGACAAGGTCGTTGTTCCCAGAAGTGCTTTGTCCACAGCATCTTCCACCAATGTTTTCATGCCGAACAGCCGGGCTTGCCGACGCAGATTCTGCGTCGGCTCGCTGCGGAATGTCATCTCTCGGATTGTTGAATTCATCAGCATCATTTCAAACACCGCCTTGCGGCCATGAAATCCGGTGTGCTGACAATAATTACACCCCTTGCCCCGCTGGAAGGAGGCGTCTGAAAGCTGCTCTTCGGTGACCTCCAGTTCCTCCAATTCGGTGGGATCCGGCTGGTAGGGCTCGCCACATTTGGAGCAGACAACGCGCACCAACCGCTGTGCCATGATCGCCATAACACTCGATGCGACGAGGAAAGGCTGGACCCCCATGTCGATCAGCCGTGTAATAGAACTGGGCGCATCGTTCGTATGAAGTGTACTGAAAACCAAGTGTCCGGTCAAAGAAGCCTGGATTGCCATGTCTGCCGTCTCCGTATCGCGGATTTCTCCGACCAGGATCACGTTCGGAGCTTGGCGCAACATGGCCCTCACAATCCGGGAAAAGTTCAGCCCGATCTTGGCCTTCACCTCGACCTGGTTGATGCCCGGCAGGTAGTACTCGACCGGGTCTTCGGCGGTGATGATTTTGCGGTCGGGCCGGTTCAACTCACCCAGAGCACTGTAGAGGGTGGTCGTCTTTCCGCTCCCGGTCGGACCGGTCACCAGGAAAATTCCATTCGGCCGGCGTATGATTTGCTGGAACTTGCGATAGTTGTCCTCGCTGAAACCGAGGTTTCGGATGCCGACTTTGATATTGTCCCGGTCGAGGATACGGAGCACGATTCCCTGGCCGTGATTCGTGGGCATGACGCTAACGCGGAGATCGAAGTCCTTTCCGCCGGTGCGCGTCTTGATCCGTCCGTCCTGGGGGCGGCGTTTTTCCGCAATGTCGATGTTTCCCATGACCTTAATGCGGCTCGTCAGTGCTCCGAGCAGCCGGCGGGGCGGGGCGTCCCGTTCGATCAGCACGCCGTCAATGCGGTAACGAATGCGGACGCGGTCCTCGAACGGTTCGATATGGATGTCGCTGGCACGCATGTTGACCGCTTCGGTGATGATCAGATTCACCAACCGCACGATCGGTGAGCTTTCGTCATCCTCGGCCGCGGTTGCGGCTTCCGAGAGTTCGGTCTCGGTGAAGTCAATCGCCGTTTCCGTGAACTCCATCAGCATCGAGTCGACGGATTCCGTCTCTGTTTGTCCGTACGACCGGTTGATCGCCGTCAGGATCGACTCCTTTGGAGCCATCACCATTTCAATGTCGCGATTGAGGATGAACTGCAACTTTTGCATGACATCGAAGTTCATCGGGTCTTCGCAGGCGATCTTCAGCCGCCCGCCTTCTTCGGCCACCGGGATGACGATGTTTTCGCGAGCCACCGATTCGGGGACAAGCTCCACCATCGATTGGCTGATCTCGGTTTCCTCGAGATCGACGAACTCGTAGCCGAATTCCTGCGACTTCGCCTGAGCGAGGCGGGCTTCGCCGACGTATTCGAGTTTGACGAGGGCGCTTTCGACGGCAATGCCCAGGCTTGAGGCCATCTCCTCTGCCTCGCGAAGCTGATCGGCGCTGATCGTGCCGTCGTCGACAAACTGTTGCAGCCAGTCACCAGCCATAAACACACTCTCGTGCTGCGGGGGAAGAAGGGATGCGTACGCTGACGGGAGCGGGAGGGCGATCCGCCGTTTGAGGCGACGCCCACGGCTGCTGCGACGAGCGGCTGCCCAGTCCCGTCCTGTCTCGATACCTGGCAAACTTGTAAACGAACAGCCGCCGCAACGCCACTCTCGTAGCAAGGAGGATGTTTGGAAGACGCATCAGTGCGAAGTTTGGCGAGCCGGGATTGGTCCGGCGACGTTCGGATTCCACCGCGACTGACTCGCGCTGAACGATGACGAATTCTGATATGGGTCCGAGACGCGGTTCTCAAGAGTGTGTCGACAGCGGTTCCTGTTGAGTGTCGCCTTCCGACATGCTCAAGTCAAGCAAGTTCCGTCGCAACCCGATTGTGAGAAAAGGCTTGCACGACCGACTGCGTGCCCGGTGAGCGCGGGCAGTCTCACCTTGCCGCGTCGAGGCGATCGTCCTATCATTCCGCCCCTCTCTGCTCTCTCAATCCCCCCATCCACAATTCAGACGTGACCGCCGCTTTCCGGGCGATCTCCGTACGTCCCGGCCTCTGTGCCGAGAGCGGAGATCCCACACCGGAGGATCGTGGAGCGTCTGCCCCGCGGAGCAGCCCCATGCGATCCCCATCTGCCGTCCTGGCTCCTGTGCGAAGCTCACGGGGGCGAAGCTCATCTCATTGTGGAAGCTCACTTCGCTGCGTTGGGCTCGTTCTCCGCCGGGTCCTGATGATTGGCCTCACCGTTTGCGTGGGGGGGATCGCGGTCTTGCAACCGGGGCGCGCGGCCTTTGCCCAAGACCTGAACGTCGTCACGAAGATCTCCCGTCTTCAACGTCCGCGAGACCGCTGGCGACCGCTGGCGCGCAGCTTGACACTGTTCCACGGAGGCAAGGTCTACGATCACGTCGAGGAGGTCGGCGAAGTCGTCATCCACGAGCCGGCTCAGAGCCAGTTCGTCATTCTCAGCCTGAGCGGCAACAAGATGGCGACCCGCGTCCGCTACGAGGAACTGCTGCAATTCCTCGATGTCGCCCGTGCCGAGACGGCCAAGTACATGGAAGAGCAGCAGGCCGCGCCCCTGCCAAGCAACCAGACTGCGATCCAGGCTCTTGAGTTTCAGCTGCACCCAGAGTTCACCGAAGCATTCGATGCGGCGACGGGAAAGCTGCGGCTGTCCAGCCAGTTTGTGAATTATGAGGTGGCGACCGCGACGGTGGAACGAGCCGGCGTCGTCCGGCAGTATCTCGATTGGGCCGACTGGACCGCCCGGCTGAACTACGTGCTGCATCCCCAGGCGGTGACTCCTGAGGCCCGGATCGAACTGAACAACGCTCTGCGATCGCAGGACCGTATTCCCACGCAGGTCGACCTGTCGGTCACCATCGAGGGGCCATTGCGGCTCCGCGCCGAACACACGTTCGTCTGGTCGCTCCGCTCCTTCGACCGCGATTCCATCGCGAAATGGGAGAAGATTCGTACCGACGACGACCTTCGTTGGGTCAGTCTCCGCGAGTACCAGCGGATCCTCGTGACTGCGGCCAACCGGCGCGGTCGGTGAAGCGACAACTCTCAAATCTCAAACAATCATTAAGCATCAAGACCACAAGGGCTTCGTTTGAAGCTTGTGATTTGCGGTTTGTTTGGGACTTGAGAGTTGGGGGTTTCTGCCAGTCCCCAATCTTCAAGCCGGGCCCCCGCTCGTGAGCCAGTCGACGACGCGCCAGTCCATCCAGTTGCGGTCGGGGTCGTTGCTTGAAGAGCGGCCAATGTAGCCGAGGTGGCCGCCGCGCGGCGCGAAGTGCAGCCGGACGCATTCCGGCCAGTCCTGGTTCTCCAGGGTGCCGACCGGGACCAGCGGATCGTCGCGCGAGGAGAGAATCAGCGTGGGGACGTTGATCCGTTCGATCACACGGGCCGCGCTGCAGTGATGGTAGTAGTCGGCAGCGGATGCAAAACCGGCCCGCGGGGCAGTGAACAACTCGTCGAATTCGAGCAGGCGGCGGGGCCGCCGCGCGGACCAGGCGGCGGGGAGTTGGATTCGCCAGTGATGTGTTTCCCGGACATGCTGAAACAACAGCTTGGCGAAGTGGCGGTCGTAGAACCCGCGGCAGGCGGTCGTCAGATGGTCGGTGCACCGTTGCAGGTCGATCGGCGGATTGACAGCGATGGCGCGGGTGACGGGCCCGGATGACGCCTCGTGCTGTTCGCCGAGCCATTTCAATAGGATATTGCCGCCGAGCGAGAAGCCGACGGCATGGAGGGGAGAGGCGGGGCAGAGGTCCCTGACATAGGCGACAGCCGCCGCAAGATCGTCCGATCGCCCGGCATGATAGGGCCGTTTCGCCAAATCCTGTCCGGCACCGCAACCTCGCATGTCGACCCGAAAGGTGCGCTGTCCCCGTTGGTTCAGCTTGTCCGCAATGCGGGCCATATAGGCACTTGTCGCCGAGCCGCACAAGCCGTGTAGCAACACCGTGGCGGGGCCCGTCGGCTGCCAGTCAGCCGGCTGGTTGTCGTGGATCACAAGCTGGTCGCCGTCCGCCAGCTGGATGCGGTGTTCGTCCGACGACGGACTGGGGGCCCGGTTGTCTCCCAGCCAGGCGGCGGCCAAGGTCTGCATATGGCCGTTCCACAACAGGAGGTGCGGCTCGAACGGCTCGAAGGGGAGATCGTCCACGACTGGGGCGGCGGTCGGTTCAGTTTCCAGGGGCGTCATCATTGGTGAATTCAATCTAGTCGGTCCTTGACATGATATCCAGCGGGCGGCTTGGGCGGCGTCTTGACTTGCGGGTTGTCCGGCAAATCGACACAGTGAGCCCAGAGGGCAGGGGGCGGGGGGCGGGCACCTTGTTTTTCGGCCTTCCCCGCTCGGTGCCGGACCCCTTTCCCGTTGGGAAGAGTGCCCGGCCCCAACCTGTGTGCCCCCGTCTTTGAGCCAACTTTTCCCAAGCGAGGCGACAATAGACTGATGAAACAGAATCCCGTCAAGATCGCCTTGCGAAACGGACAGCCGCAGGTGGGAACATGGCTGTCGTTCGGAGATCTCCTCGCCACCCGGCTGATGGCTCGGGTCGGGTTCCCGTGGCTAACGGTCGATATGGAGCATTCGCCGATCGACTGGTCGCAGGCGGCCTCCCTGTTTGGGGCGATTGCCGATGCCGGCTGCGTCCCGCTGGTGAGGGTGCCGCGCGGCGACCACGACCTCATCAAGCGGGTGTTGGACGGCGGGGCACACGGCATCGTCGTGCCGATGGTCGACACCGTCGAACAGGCCCGCGAAGCGATCGCAGCCGCCAAGTATCCGCCGGAGGGCAACCGCTCGCTGGGCGGCTCGTTTCACGCCCTCAACTTCGATGCGACGGCGGGAGACTACTACAGGAAGGCGAATGACGAAATCCTCGTGGTGCTGCAAACCGAGTCGCCCCAGGGCGTCGAGAACGCCGAGGAGATCTACAGTCTGCCCGGCGTCGATGCCATCTTCGTGGGGCCGGTCGACCTGCGAGCCCAGATGCGGCCCGCTGACGGCGCCGATCCGACCCCCGAACAGCACGAAGCGATGATGCAGCGGGTGCTCGCCGCCGGCAAGAAGGTCGGCACGCCGGTTGGCCTGCATGTGCAAACCGTCGAGCAGGTGCAGCAGCGCATCTCCGAAGGCTGGCAGTTCATCGCACTGGCCAGCGAACTGAAGATGATGCTCACCGGGGCCGAGCAAATGGTCTCAGCCCTCGACCTCAAAAACGCCGGCGGCGAGTTGGCGAGTTACTGAAATCTGTTCGAGCCCTGGCCGAACTGTGTGGGGGGGACATCGGGAATCGTAACATCTGCACCGACATTTCGTGCCCCCGTCCTGACGACAGTCGTCCTGTCAGGGATCAACATGGGGGTGTCGGTGAGGTTTTGGTATTCCGTCGTCACGCCTCCTCCGCCACTGACAATCGACTGGTCACCCGCCGTGTACTGGCTCGCCGGCATTTGTACGGCTGCACTGACCATCGGCGTTTTTCGGCGAAATCGGAGCAGACTCTCCGATCGCCGCTGGTGGGTACTGTTGTCGGCCAATTCCATCGTCTTGGCCGGCTATCTTGCAGTCGCCGCCGCGCTCTTCATTCGCTCTTTTTCCCTGCTTGGCTGAATCTCACTTGTTCCCAGGCTTCCGCGGCTGGCAAAGCCGGACCGGCTGGGCCACCCGGCGAACAAGCTCGGCGGCTCAATGAGGTGACGGATTCCGGTGACAACTCCGGATCACCCCCGCGTGACCAGAAGGGTGATTAAGCCGATCCCGGCGAGGACCGACAGGCTTCCGCACGCTCCGGCGAACCACCACAGCCGCCGCTCAT
Organism: Planctomycetaceae bacterium; assembly: GCA_029259845.1. GTDB lineage: Bacteria > Planctomycetota > Planctomycetia > Planctomycetales > Planctomycetaceae > JAHBXU01. The sequence continues at coordinate 28,810 of JAJDEI010000166.1, forward strand.
GGCGACGCCCGCGGGCTGTCCATTCCACGAACTCCTGATTGTTCAGGAGTTGCCGAAACGTCGGCCGCGCAAAGGCTCGCTCAGTTGGCTGCACTCCGGTCGCCACCAGCGACAGCCCCGCGAGCACGTCCGGCTCCTCGCCTTCTGAAGAACCAAAGGCCTGCGTCACGAACGACCGCAACTCAATTCCCGGCTCACCCCGAAAGCCGCTCAGCAGTCGGAACAACCGCTCCGACCCCGGTCGCCCCACGCTGCGAGGATCGCGAAGTTGCCGGCCGACCTTCTGTTGGAGTGTCCGCACGAACGCATCGCAGTACCGATGCACGCCTTCCCCGGTGGCCCGGCCGGGACTGGAAACCAATCCCAATTCGCCCCCTGCGGCAGCGTCCTTCCCGCCGCGCCGGATCAACTCCACGATGCCCGCATCCTCTTCCGCACCGGTGAGCAGCACCGTGACGGGAGCGGCCGCCTGAAACTCCCGCTGCAACAGCCGCAGGTCGTGATTGAGCGCCTGCCCCAACCGCACCCCCGTGCCGGCGAGGTTCGACAGCAGACCGCTGGGCAGCAGCACGCAGATCCCATTGAGCGGCACGACCGGGCGGCGGCAGGCGGCCAGCCGCCGGCAGACCTCCGACAAGCGCCGAGACTGACGCGATAACTCCGTCGACGACACCCGCACATCGGAGACTTCCCACTCATCCGCAACCGGCTCGCCCGCAACGGTGTCGCGGTCAGGCAGCAATCCCCAAGCGTGCTCCTGCGTCGGCTTCACGCCTTGCAGTTCTTCGCGGACCGCATCAGCATCGATTTGGACGAAGTCCTGTGTCGGCTCGCCATCCTGTGTCGCCGCTTCGCCCCCGCCGACCGCCGCGGTTGCCAACGCGGGCTGAGTGACCGCCCGCGGTTCCGGCGACCTTTCAGACGACCGCTCCAACGACCGTTGGGCCGCTGTTTCGGTCGATTCCCTCACGTATCGTGACGGGCGGCGGCGCATCTCGTTGAGCTCCCGTGTCAGCGGACCCAGACAGCCCAATCCCCGCACGACGAGGAACAGCGATTCGTCTCCGCAATACCACTGCACGGGGGAATCGGCCGCAGCCTCCGGTGTCTGCACCTTGACCCCCGCCGCATCGAACCACCGCTCGCAGGAGTCCGCCGGGTCGATCACCAGAAAGCAGGGCAGCGACCGCGGACTGATCTCCTCCTGCTTCAGTTTGCGAAGGCCGGCCGTCCAACCGGCACGCAGGTCGCGGTCGGGGATCGGTGCTTCGTCGAACCAGATGCGGAACAGCAGGTATTCAGCGAAACAGGCCGCGACCGCCAGCCCAAACAGCGCCGCCCCCCGCGACAATGTGAGATACGTCCCCCAGGGAACCCACAGGGGATTTCGCCACGCGAGCAGCCACGTGAACAACGTCAGCAGGAGCAATCCGGAAAACGTTCCGATCGTGATCCAGGCGGAGCTGGACAGGCTCGGCATCAACGAACGGAGTTTGCCTTTGGGCTTGGGGGACTGATCCGACATCTCGCCAACCTTGTTCAACCACTCAATATGAGAAAACCAACAAGTCCTCAGTCTCCCGAGTCGTCACCGAATCCGCTCGGATTCGCACGACCGATCTTGTTCCTGGACAGACGCCGCAGACCGAGGTGCGGGAGAATGTCGAATGTCGAATTCAGAATGACGAAGGAAATCCGAATCTCGAAATCCCAACCGGAATGGCGTGCCTCCGGTCAAGCGGACGGCCACGTTTCCCCGGTGACGGCCGACCGAATCCGATCGCATCTGGCTTGGGCCGGTTCGTACTTCGGAATTCGACATTCTTTCGTCATTCAGATTTCGTCATTCGAGTTAAAAGGAAATCTCTTTCTCCCACGACAATTGCAACACAAGCGGATCTCCGAGCCGCTCTTCTCCAACCGCTTCTAAGCCGTTCCTCTCACGTGGTACAACAACACGTTGACGACCAGCAGAAACAGCAGCAAGAACCCCGCGGCGACCGCCCAGCGGCGTGCCGTCCGTGGCGGAGCCCCTGCCGGGAGACCGGCCAGGGGCGAGTCGATGGGCTCCCGCTTCTCCAGGGCGAGGGCCGTTCGCCGCAGCCACGCCTCCAGAGAGTCGGGCAGAAGATCGTTCCGGCCCATCGTTTGGGCCACGTCGTTTGAGCGGTACATGCCCCGAAAACCGAGGACCACGCAATCGTAGAACACTTCGAGCGCGTCGGATTCGGGAAGACCGCGCGCCTCTTCGGCGCGCAGAAAGAAGCGTTCGCTGCACTCCCGCGTCCGGAACAGCTCCGCTTCGAGCACGTTGTTGTTCCACCAGTCGCGTCCCATCCAGGCGGCATCGAGTAAGACTTCATCGACCCAGGCGACGAGGGCATAACGGGCCAGTTGCCACGCCTGCGAGGCTCCAACGGCGGCATCAGCCTGTTCGAGGAGGTCCATGATCCGCCTCTGGACCTGAGGAGGATCGAACGGTTCCCCCGCCGCAATGCGGTCGAGGAGATCCAGCACGTGACGGAACACGGGATCGACGGCAGCCGCGAATTCCGGAGACATGCGAGTTCCTTCGAGTTTCTCTTGCTCCCAAGCTCCGGCTTGGGAACGACTGTCCTGCAAAGGTCTGCGTTGCCGTGCGAAACAGAGTTTCGCGAAGGTGCGTTCCCAAACCGGAGTTTGGGAACGAGTTTCACGTGAGGGTTCAGGTGGGGACCGCAAACAACGCCATCTCCAATGGCACGCGGCCGCCGCCGTCCTGGATCAGCAGCCGCCGTTCGCCTTGCAAGCGGTCACTGTTGAGAATCAGGCTGTCTTTGAAACGGATGGCCAGTGTCTGCGAATCCTGCACGTCGCGCCACGCCGGTCCGTCATCCTGCGGCACCTCGAGGTACATCCAGTCCCGCTGCGAAGGGAGCACTGGCAACTTGTGCGTGACAGGCCGCAGCTTGAGTCCGGGCAGACGCTGCGTGAACAACAGCTCCACCTGCCGCGCGCTGCCCAGCTTCCAGTCGAGCTTGCCCGGCGAGAGCAACTCGTTCAATTCGGAATCCGACAGATCCCCCTTGCGGACACCGATCAGCCATTGCCAGTCCGAATGGAACCACTCCGGATCGAGCGAAACCTGCATCCCCAGACCAACTCCCTGGAAGTACCGCTGATGGTACGGATGGTCCTGCACCGAACGAATGCAGTTTTCGATGCGGCTCCGCAGCACGCGAAAGACCGTTCCCAAATCGTCGTGATCGTAAGCCGGCAACGGCTCTCCCAGACGGACTGTGTCGAACGAGGCGAGCGCCCCGGCGGCGCGGCACAGTTCCGTGTATGCCTGAAACGGATGCGCCTGACGGCACGACGCAAACACCGACAGCCCCCCCAGTAACTGATTCAGCGTGACGAACATCAGCACCCGCTCGACATCCGCCGGTGCGCTCAAGTCGAAGCCCAGCCCGCTCCCCGCCACCTGAGCCGCCAGCACATCCCGCTTCCTGCCGATAATGTCACAGATGTCGCGGTACAGCTCCCCGAGCGGTCCCCAGGCCTGCATGGCCAGTGCGGGCGGAATGTATTCCAGGTCCAATTCTGGAGCCGCCGAACTTTCCCCGGAGCGGCGGAACCGGGCAATCGGCAGCGTCTCGAAGCCACTCAGTTCGTCCGTCGACAAACGGATTTGCACGTCCAACGTCCGGAAGGAAACCTCCTGGTCGTTCCCCCCGTCCGCGTCGTCCTGCAGAAGCTGCCGCGTCTCACGAAACCGCGTTGTCCCCGGCTGCTCGCCGTTCGTGCCGACGTTCTTTTCGCCCAGGTGAAGACGCGGAACCGCCGCGTACGCCGTGACGACCGATTCCTGAGCAAAGGCCCGTGTCAGGTCGACGCGGTCCAGTGGGTTGCCATCGCCGCAATCAACGAGGGTCCCGTCGCGCATGCGGACCCGCAGCGACCGAATCTCCAACTGTCCGCTCGCCAGCGCATCGCGGCTGTACTCCCACTCATAGACCCCCCAGTAATGGGGATGGTCCCAGCAACTGGAGGAGAACAGCATCTCCTGCCAGTGCCGGTCGGCGGCCTGGAAATGGTGCGGGCGAAGGAAGAGTCCTTCGTACCAGTGAACCGGAAGGTGCCGCATGCGACTGCTTTGTGTTGGCCAGAGACGAGCGCTCGGTCAGACCTTGGATTCCGGGGTTGGAGTTCAAGCTTTCGGCTCCCGTTGGAGTTCAGCCTTTTGGCTGCCAAGCTCCAACAACAAGCGAACGCTTGAACTCCAACTCCGGGTGTGACTGAGCACGAGGGACTTGCTGGCGATCGCGAGACATGATTTATTGCGAATCGGCTGTAATCTCAAAATCGACCCCGGTGGCGAATCGGCTTGAGTGAATTGATCGCTACGACCGATAACATCTGAAGGAACGGCCCTTTTCGCCCGTTTTGACATCCGTCGTCAATCGGCTGCGCAAGCACGCCCTCTCACTCCCGCCGTGAGCGCATGCCTCTTCTCCGCTCCGTGAGCCTGTTGACCGTACTCGGCCTGCTGAGCCACGCACTTACGGCGGACGACTCGACACGGACTGCGAAACCACGATCGTCTGCGACGTCGCCGTCTTCTTCGGCGCACCACGACGTCCCCGTGCCGAAGCCGGATCGCCCCGTCGCACGCTCGCCGCGCCCATTGACGACTGTGGTCGCAGACACTGGCCTCGGTTCCCGCCTCGTTCGGGTCGAACCGATTTCTGAGTCTCCCCCGCCGGTCGAATCTCAATCACCCGCTGAGACAGCCCCTCCGCTCACGTGGCCGGAAGACGAAACTGCCGACGTCGACGACGCCGTTCGTGCCGACGATGTCTCCGTGATGCCAACTGTTTACGAGGTCGGAGACTTCGGCGAACTCGGCGACCGTTGCGACATGGCGGCTCCCTGGCCGGTCGATGATGGAACGGCCCGTCAATCGTCGGCCTATCCGTCATCGGACCGCCGGTCCTCCCGGAGCGCGTCCGACCGAGACGCCCGACGATCCGAGCGACTTGCCCGACGAGCAGCGAGGCACTCTTCCGGTGAATCCTGCGAACGTTGCAGCCCCTGGGCCCGGTTGTTTCCGTTCGCGTTTATCCCTCCCAGCGGTGGGATCGGGATCGGACACGAGCGTGTCATGTTCGCCCCCTTCTTCACAGGTTCAGCGCAGCCGTTCTCCCATGTCTCGCTTCGATACGAGAACGGTTGGAATTTGGAACGGCCGGACCGGGCGGAGTACTTCTGGGCAGCCCCGCCGAACGGGCCGGGGCCGGAGCGATCGGTCGATGTCACCACGCTGACCGCCCGCATCGAGACCGCTACCGACCGGGCCTCGGCGATCTTCGAGGTCCCACTGCGAGCCGTCAGTCCAGACTTGAATTCCGATGCGTCGGGAATTGGTGACCTGACAGTGGGCGGGAAGCTCGTGCTCGTCTCCGGGCGGGACTGGGTCATCACACAGCAAACGCTGACCTATCTGAACACCGGCCCGGCCGGGCGGGGTCTGGGGACCGGCCATGCCTCCATCGAACCGGGGCTGCTCGCGCGTTATCGCTGGACCGACGAAACCTACTTTCACGGCCAACTGCGTTACCATATTCCCTTCTCCGGCACTGGTGACTATTTCGGCGAAGTCCTGATCTGGGGCGTGGGCGTGAGTTCGATCTGGTACGAGACCGATGCCTTCGCCGTCCTGCCGACCTTGGAAGTCGTGGGGACATCCTTCCTGGACGGGCAACGCACGACCGCCGGCGGGCTGACCGTCAGCGTTGACGGTGAGACGGCTGTCGACTTGCTCCCGGGTGTCCGCTTCGTCCTCGGGCCGCAGGGAGACCTCGGCTTGACGGAAGTCGGCATCAGCGGCGGGGCGAGCGTGGGTGACGCCGGCTGGTACAGCGCGCGGCTCCAGGTCGAAGCCCGCTGGAGCTTCTGACCGTTTTCCGAGGATTCCCTGTCAGGTGGCCGGCACCGCCCGCCGACAGCACCGCCCCTTCAGAACTCCGAGCGTCAGCGACGGGTCACGGTCGGGTGGCGGGGGCGTGTTGGCGTCTGGAACGAGCAACGTCCTTCCGATCCGGTGGCGACGAACGATTTCCCCGACAGCCTCATCGCCCCCGTGATCGACGCGGCACGACGGTCGGACAACCTTGCCGCGCCCCCGCCACCCGCCGGCCAACGGTAAACGTGAAAGCACCTCTAAAGAAAAACCATCCATGGCATTCCTCCCTGAGAAAAAATAAACGTGTCGTAGCAACCGAAGTATCTTTCTCCGTTAAACTTACGTGAAGTCCAGATGTTTACAGCAGTAGCCTCGCCCTCCCGTTTGATGCCGAAACTCAGGGGCGAGTTTTCGGACAGACCCTGAGGCAGGGATGAGCGTTCGTTCGCAGGTGGTTTCTTGGATCATTGGGAGTTTCCCGATCAGGCGACCTGCGCACTCCAAGCCGGGTTTTTCTGTTGGCTGGAGAAGCCGTGCGGGCCGGTTCGTGACGAATCAAGTTGGCCGAGGCGGTTGCCCGATACTCCGGATAACGAAACACCTTGTGCATGGCCCGTGAGTGTGACGATGTTGCAACCGAGGTCGGGCTGATCTCGGAAGTTTCCTCGACGGAACAACCGCATGGAGGCGACATCCGCACCACCGATCGGCTCGCCGGTCCAAAGCCCCCCGCCGATGGTCCGACCGCCGGCAAGGAAATACCGGCTCCCGTCATTTCGTAGCGGTCCGGCCCCCCAAGCGCCCGGCCGTTCCTGGTTGCGATTGCTGCTGGCGGCGACCACGTTTCTGGCTGCGGCAGCGAGTTGGCTGTGGCTCGTGCAGGATGTCCCGTCGCGGACGGCGTTCATTTTCTTCGCCGATGCCTACCCGGCACCGTTTGCGCCGCCCGGTTGGATCGACGAAGATCGCGACCACTTCAATGCACTGGACGGGCTCACGCTCCAGGTGGAATCGACCGGATTCAGCAGCAGCCTGAGCGGCACGCCCTGGGACGGTCTGATGGACGCCATCGAAGCGACGCGGCCCCAGATCAAGAGAAGCGGAGTGCTGATCGTCGATCTCCGCGCCCTGGGTGCGGTCGACCCCCAAGGCATGCCGGCACTCATTCCCCCGACGGCTGATCCGTTTGACACGGCGACCTGGATTCCGCTGGCGGAATTCTGCCGACGCATTCAGGCGGCCGCCACCGAAGCACAGCAGGTCTCTCTCATCCTCGACTGCCTGCCCACGCGAACGCGGTGGGCGTCCGGTTGGTTGTACAACGACTTCCCTGCCGCCGTCGAATCGTGGGCCGCAAGCCCCGACGTCAGCGAAGAGTTCGCCCGCTTCACGCTGTTCTGCCGGGGCGGCAACGGCGAGACGCGCTGGCGTTCACGGTCGCGGCGAGGTTCGGTGCTACAGCATGCGCTCTGGCAGGGGCTGGCCGGGGAAGCGGACGATGCCGGCAACGCGAACCGGCAAGTCGAGCTGACGGAACTCGTCGGCTACCTGCAACAGTCGATGCCGTCACGGGACCCGGTCGCGGTTTTTCCGTTGGGCGAGAGCGGCGGCGTACTCGCCCACGCACTGCCCGGTGACGAACGCAAGTCGTTCGAACAGAACCACATGCGACGGCTGGCGACCGATGCGGTGACTTCTGATGCCCGTTTGCAGGCCGCGTGGCACGAGTGTGAGGGAATTCTGCGCGGCCGGAAATGGCAGCAGGACCTTCCCGCGACCGGTCGTCTGCTCCGGGCACTTACCTGGTGGGAAAAGAACCACTGGTCCGGTAAGGCGGGTGTTGCCGAATCAGCCGCGACGGCCCGTGAGGTCGCGCGCTGGCTCAGCTATCTGCAGCGCCAATCGGAGACCAGTCCTCTGCCCCCTGGTGCCTACCCCCTGCTCGCGCTTCAGCGCCACACCGGCGTGGACGCCGACCGCTACGAAAAAGCAAAGACGAACTGGAACAAACTGTCGCTCACTGAAGACCGGACCACGTTCTCCAAACGGATCCGTAAGATCTCCGGGGACGGGCTGTTCCAGTCGACTTCGCTGCAACAGATGGCGTTGTTGCTGGCAGACAGCGCACCGCCGCAAACCTGGAAGCAGCCGTCGCTCGTCCGGCAGACGTTGATGCAGCGGCAGCGATTCGAGTCATTGGCCGTCCCTGATGATATTTGTGTGAGCCGCCATCTGGTCGCGCGGCTGGGGCCGCTGCGAGACTCGAACCTCGCTGCGTTCGATGGGTTGCAGATTGGCACCCCGGCGCAGCTGGCATCGGTTGCAGACACATTGGCCGCCGCCGGCCGACAGTTCGATTCGTGTGCGGCGGCTTCGCAGGAGCTTCACCGGCAGATGGCCGCCTGCGACCGCGCCCGGCTGGAGCTGCCGTTCCTCGCGGAGTGGGCGGCTGTCCGTGATGCGAACGCCGCCGACGACAAGCACCGTCTTGTCAATCGGCTGCTGATCCCGTTGATCGTCGCGCTGAACGATCTGGACGCCCGCTTGCATCCGAATTCGCCTGAGGGCGAAAGCGTCACGTCACTGGCGAGCGAAGTCGAGCAAGACTGGCGGTTGCTGCGTTCTCAGTTCGAGGCGGAATGGAAACGGTTGCTCAAGGAACGCCGCCCCGGCGAAGCGGATCTCGATGCGTTGGAGGCGTTGCTGGAGGTGCCGCTGCTCGTCGGGGAGGACGACGAACAGAGCCGCTCGCCGTCGGAGCAGCGGATCGTGCTTCTCCGGAAACTGGTCACCACCCAGCCGCCCGCGACTCAGGAAGTCGCCCGGACCGGATCACCGCGCCCGCAGGAACGCATGCTCAGCCACTGGAACACGCACCCGGCACTGGTCCTGATCGCCGGTGCCCCCCGCCCGCATTCCTCCTCCGCCGAAGCACCCACACTGGAGGACTGGAACCGCGAGTTTCGACAGCAGATACTCGCCGTCGAACAGGTCGAATCATCGGCGGTGACTCCGGAGTGTCCGGCGACCGTGACCCGCGCGCGCTTGCTCGACAGCCGGCGGGGGATCGCCCTGACGCGCAAGTCGACCAACGTCTGGGCGACCAGGTTCCGCAAGTTGGCGTGGGCCGATTTGCTGCTCTGGCTGGCGGACAGTTCGCTGACGGAGTTCTGGGGGCCGGAGCCGGACGGCGGCGAACCGCTGCTGATCCGTCAGGCCAGTCTGCTGCTGACGGTCGCCTCCGGCCTCGCAGACAGCCGGTCGGAGCAGGCCGACGCCGTGCGGCAACGGCTCTCCGCCTGTGCCATTGCGGCGAACAGCGGCATGGCGGTCGATGCGGCCAGTCTGACACCCGTCAGCCCTCACGATCGGCTCAGCACCAACGTCCGGGTCGAAGCCACGCGCGCCGGAGCCGCCCTTCCGGAAGGCATCGCCCGGATCGGCGTCCAGCATTTGGGCGAGTCGTTTCCCCAACGGGCGGTCCCCGCTTCGGTCGCGGCGGTTCGCCAGGGAGAGGCTGTGAAAACGGAATTGTCCCTCGACCCCCGCTTGGTCGAAGCCAGTTTCGCCGATGCCAGCCAGCCGCTCCTGACGGAGGTCTGGTTCCGCGGCAACACGTATCGCAGCAGTTTTCGCATCATCCCGGCCGGCGGACGAGTGACGGAGACCGACCTCGACCCGACTGCGAGCACGACGTTCACAGTGCAAAGCCGACGGATGCGGGGCGCGGCGATTACCTTCATCCTCGACTGCTCGGCCTCGATGCAGGAAGCGATCCCCCGCGAAGGGGCGCCGGGAACAACCCGGAAACTCACCGCTGCCATCTCCGCGCTGCACGGTCTGTTGGAGGAGATGACCGCCCAGCCGGACTCAAGCGTGGGCGTGATGCTGTACGGCCATCGCGCGAGCCACCATCCCGACTCCCGAGAAACGCTTCTGCAACAGCGGTATGCCAGCGCGTTCGCGGTGCCGAGTGGTCTGCAGCCGTACAACGACGTCGAGACGATTCTGCCTCCGGGGCGGTTCGGATCCGCCGAACTGGGCCAAATCGCCGCTCATCTGGACCGTCTCCTTCCCTGGGGGGAGACCCCACTGTACCTGGCGGTGAGACAGGCCGCGTCGGAATCCGGGCACCTCCCCAGCGAGGTGCAGCGGCACATCGTGGTCATTACGGACGGTCGCAATTATCAGTTCAACCCGCCTCCCGAGCAGCGTGTGGATTACGCCGACGCGCTCGCCGGAGCCAAGGCGGCCGGTGCGGTCGTGCATGTGATCGGTTTTGCGATGTCGGCCCGGGAACAACAGGCCTCCGCAGACGAATTCAGCCGGCTGGCCGGCGCGACGGGCGGTACGGTCCGGCTCGACGTGAGCCGCGCCTCCGAACTCATCAAGCGGCTCCGTTCGCTCGTCGGCCCGGCGTCGTTCCAGTGGATGTCCGCCGACGGAAAAATCCATCGTTCGCCCGTCAACGAGCCGGTCGCCTGGACGGGCCGGCTTCCCGCCCGTCTCTCCCTCAAGTACGCGGCGGCCGTTTCCGAAATCGAACTGCACGGCGGCGAAGCCGCGCGGCTCCTCGGCGATGAGGTCGCCAACGCGGCGGCCGCCCCGCTGAAGTCGGCCGAGTACAGCGCGCTCAATCCGCGATTCGTGCCGCTCCACCCAGGAGCATCCGGCCAACCGAACGTGCTGGCCGGCGTCCACCAACCGAGGCGAGTCGGACCGGATGCCGTGTTTGAGTTCTCACTGCAGCGCGACGATCAGCTCTTTCTGAATCGCCCCGACGGCTATGTGATTTCGATCCAGCCGCTCGACGCCTTCGGGGCACCGGACGGAACGCCGTACCGGTACACGGGGCGAGAATACGTGGCCCGGATGCCGGTACCGGTGGTGCGCGTGCGGGCACAGGCATGGCCCGCCCAGGCTCCCCAGGCCAGCGTGCATTCTTGGGTGATCGACGCGGACGCTCCCGCGCGGGAGCAGATCGAATTGCCCCGTTCCCCGAACGGTTTCTCACCCGTCCCGTCGAATGTCTTTCCCGGAATGCAATGGGAGATCCGGCAGACGGCCACGTTCGTGCAGTGCATCCTTCGCCATCACGCCGACTCGCCGCGGCTCGGAAAACTGACCGTCAACTGGATCGCCGGACCAGCCGTGAAGACCGTTCGTCGCCGTTACGACCCCGACTCTCAAATCGAGGTCCACACTTTCGTGTACAGCCATCCCGACGCGCGGGACGCCTCTGCGACGGTGGAACTCGCGTTGCCGGCCAAGACGTCGCTGCGGGGCATGCTGCGGCCACTGCGCGTGCGGCTGACCAGCGAGGAGGGGCTCATTGCCCCGGCAGCGCAGGCCCGGACGGTGCCGGTCCTGACAGTGCCGGCGCCGGTACCGCCTGCGATTGCTCGATGATCTCGACGGAAGGCAGCTCCAGGGACTGAGGCGGCGGGCACTCGGCCGGCAGTGGTCCGCCGCACGCATCCAACGCAAGACGGGCGACCCGGCGGACGGGAGCGGAGCACTCGAGCGGGCAACCGTCCTCGCCGACGCCATACCCCAGCACCCAGAGCCGATGCCGGATTGTCGGCGTGCAGTTGCCGGTCACGTCGCACGGATCGCATCGGTCGCCGGCGGTCTTCAGAATGGCCTCCACGGTCGCCAGGCGAACCTTGGGACTGCGGTCTTCCATGCCGGCCAGCAGGGCGATTTCCACCTGCGGATAGGCCGCCGCCCCCACTTGCGCGACCGCTTCGATCGCCTTGATCTTTTGTGGTGCCTGCTGCTCAGCCGCCAGCACATGGGCCGCGCTGTGAACAGCCACGCTCGGGGAGGCAGCCGCCTCCGGAGACGCGTTCAGCATCAGTGGCGGCTTCGGTTCCATGTCCGGGAAGTGCTGTCCCAACCACGCCATGTTGCGTTCGTGCTTGAGCCGATGATGCACCACCAGCCGGTCCACGCCCAAAAACGACCACAGCGTGACCGGCGAATGGACGGGCGGCCCCGCGACACCGGGCGGATAGGCCGCCGGAGCGGTCGCACAGCCGGCCAGTGCCAACGTGCCGATCGCCGCGAGCCGACGCCAACGTCGTCGGAACGGCACCGGCCGGAACGGCACCGACCGGAACGACACCGGTTCCGCGTGACATCGCCCCCCGCACGAGAAGCGAATTCGGCACCGCGTCAGGATGTCGAGTCCCTTCAGCATCGATCCACGAGTGCTCTGTCGAACCTGAAACTTTGGTTGGAGTTCAGCCTTTAGGCTGGGAAAACAAGCTAAAGCTTGAACTCCAACCCACAAAACAAGACGGGATGATGCACTAGGGCACGTCGTCGCGGGACTCCGGGGGACGGTCAAGACGCACCGTGAGGAAAGCCGGGGGATGCCCGACGTCAATCGTCAGCTTGCGTTGGCGATCGAACTTCTCCCCGCGCAGAACGCCTTCGATGCGAAGCACAAACTTCCCACCGGTGACCGCCGGGATCGAGAACTTCCCATCCTTTCCGGACGTCGCGGCGAACGACTTTTCCGGTGGGGGCGACTTTTTCGGTGAGGGCGGCTTTTCCACACTCTCCGTATTCATCGGATCGGCTGCCTCTTCCGCATCAGTCTGATCCGACGTCAATCGGACTTTGATCCCGGAAACCGGCTCTGTCCCGTAGAAAATCTGGCCCGCAAAGAGGGTCGTCCGCTCCGACTGCCGGGCAGCGGCCTGTTCGGGAGTAATCGCTTCAATCCAGAGCAAATGGGGCAACTCCGCGTTCCCTGCATGGTCGAGCGCCCGCGCGAGCAGTAGATGACGCCCCTGTTCCAGTTTGTCGGTCGGCACCTCGGCACGCCACCGTCCGTCCTTCAACGGCACCGCCGTCACCGGCTCGGCTGAACCATCAAACCGGCCGGTCCGGTCCGGGTCGAAACCGACCTCGACCTGCGACACGCCACTCAGACCGGCATCATCAGCGTCCGCCAGCAACACGACCGGCTCGCCAATCACGGCGGTCGGTCCGGGGCGAAGTTCCACGTTCTTCAACTGAGGAAGGGCGCTGTCGAAGACGAGCGGCACGGCGTCCCCCCACACCTCCGGCTCTCCCGCAACGGCCACGCGGCCCCGAAGACTCGCCCATTGGTTGCGGAGTCCGTTGGTCGGCAGCAGCAGTTCAAAGTCGCCGACGTCCACATGAAACTGCGTCGAACCGTCGGGGGCGGTTCCCAGCCAGTCGACTGCGACATGCCGGTCGCGGTCGACTCGGACGGTCGTCTCCCCCTCCAAGCGGCGGTCGTGATTTGTGTCGACGCCGATCTCGAACCGATCCTCCGCCGTCACGAAGCCGGCAGCCGGCACGTCTACTTCCACGCTGACAGGAATCACCTCCGCCGTCTGATAGACCGCGCCCGCTGACGGTACCGTCATGCGAATCGCCGGCTTCCGCAACAGCGAGGGCGCGCCATCGACAATCTCGAAAACGAACGCGCGCGGCCATCCGGCAACGTCCAGTTCGACGCGGTGATCCGATCCCGGTTCTGCGAGCAGTGTGAGTGCAGCGTGCGGCGAGCCGGGTGTGAGACGGCCGGTCGTTCGCGCGGGCAACGGACGGGCAACGGCCCCCGCCAGACGGGCCATGACCGGGATTCCCTCTGCGGGAAATCGCCCGGTCCCGGTGAGCTCCCGCTTCGCTTCAACTTGAATCGTGACCCGCCCATTCGAGCGTTCGTAATCAACACGAGCATCAACGAACCGTCGCGGACGTTGCGGACGGAAGCGGACCTGTTGAAGTTGGGTCAGCCCGCTCGTCTCATCAGACAGGGCGACAATCAGTCCCCCCTGCATGGGGACCGGCTGTTTGCTGTCATCCTGTTGGGGGAAGAGAACCGGTCCCGGCGACTGCTGCGTTCCCGGCTCAGCCGCAGGGACCTCAATCGGAGCAACCTCGACCGCCAGTTCGTGCGGCGGCAGCGTGCGGAGCAACTCCGCGACGGACCGGGTGGGGAGCACGTATTCCGGCAGCGCGTTGGTCTCGGCGTCAATCGTATAAATCGCCAGGCGGACGTGTTGCATGTCTGTGGAGTTGTTGCGCAGCGACCATCGCAACGTGCCGGTCCGGTTCGGGTAAGGCTCGACGGCATAGCCGCGTTCATCGTTGGCGACCGGCCCGAACTCGTCCTCCAGAACCAGTTCGACGGGCAGTCTCCGAGGCGGCATCAAATTGCACGTCGCCCGCGCCGTCCAACGGGGTCCTTGCAGCCGGACGAGCAGGGGACCGGGGCGGGCGTCCACGGACGTCGGCTGAACAAACAGTGTGAGTAATCGCGGCTCTTTCGGATCGAGGCGGATCGGGACCCCGGTCTGAACGGTCGCATCCGTATACGGCCACGGCGGGGTTTCGGCGGAGACAATCGGCTCCCCATTCTGCATGCTGACAACGTATTGCTCGTCGTTGTACTGCACGGTGAGATTCGCCGGCACACGCCCCTCGGCGAGATCGTCGAGACGGAAGACCAGCTCGCCGGCGGCGGCGTAATCGAGCGGCAGGTTCTTGGGACCGCTGAGCACCGGCGACGGCGTCTTCTTCGGCGCGGGCCAGTGTTCGTAATAGGATCGCGCGGCACGGAGGTCCGCTTCTTCCCGCTCATCGCAGGCGCGCTCCCAATCGGCGGCATCGTTGCGGGACAGCTGCACGAGCCGGATTCTCCGGTCGAGCCGGCGAATCTGGCGACACAGCCGCAGGCGATCGGCCAATTGAACCCAAGACGGCGGCAGGTGCCCCACTTCCTGCAAGCCGTCAATAAAGTCCCCGAGGATTCGGCACTGCGAAAAACTGTCCGCATCGAGCGGCGATGCGAGCAACAGGGAGAGTTGCTGACGAATCGTCCCGGGTCGCTGCATCCGCCGTTGTTCCGCCTGCGTCTGGAACTGCTGCAACATGTCGAGAAAATCTCCGTCTGCGGCGACGGCAGCAGCAGCTGGGATCTCCGGATCGGGCGCATCGGCGCAGAGGCTCTGGAATCGCTCGCGACGAAGGGCGTTCCTGGCGAGACCGTCGGCGAGGCCGCGCACGATCACTTTTCCGGCGGCTGTCGGGCGAGGCGCTTCGGGCGGAAGACCGGCTGCCATCTGCGGCCAGACCGCCAGCATGGCGGCACGCTCCTGCGGGCTGAGCAGTGTCGATCGCAGCAGCCGGATGAGGTCCATCGCCGGCGGGGGCGTCGTTGTGGGCGTTGTGACCTGCGAGGTGATTTGGCGAACCGGCTGCAGCAACCGCAGGCGATCCATCTGAAGTGATCGGACGAGACGTTCCACGTTCCCCGGATCAGCGAGCGTCTCGCTGCGGAGCGCCGCCCGCAACGAGGCCAGGGACTCCAGCATCCGGTCGAGAATGGTCCCCACCTCCGAAGGATCGTTCTCCCAGAACTGCAGCCGCCGGTCGGCATCGAGCAGGTCGGGAAGATCCAGAACCGTGCGACGACAAAGCACCGTCGCGGCCCGGTGCAGTTCTTCCGCCGCATGGGCACGAGCGACTGCTGCGTTCGCCGCCTTGTTGGACCGGTTCGCCCGCATCGACCAGTTCCGTTCAACCTGGTCGAGGAGCAGACGCTCCGCCCGCAGGGCGGCCCGTTCGGCAGTCGTTCGCTCGGCAGAAGCCCACGAAGAGGCCGATTCGGTTTCCCCGCCCAACTCGAGGCTCAGCCGCGTCATCAGCACCTCCCGCCACAATTCGTCGGGGATGCCGGGCGTGCCGGCCAGCTTCTGTGCCAGCAGCCACGTGCGGCATTGCGGGGGACGCGCGGCGGCCGCCATCCACTTCCCGACAGTGTCCTCAGACGCCCCGCCGGAGATCATTTCCCTTAATTGTGCGAGCGCGTCGGCACCCGCTCTGCCCGTTGCCGGAGGAGCGACCGTCGTGGCGTCTGCGGTGTCTGTCGCGCTCGTGCTGACGAACTGATGGGGCCGGCTGCTCCCGGACGGCGGTTGTGTTTCCTGCGGTTGTGCGGACGGTTGGTCCTCTGCCGGAACAGTGATGGTTCCCAAGTCGTCGCGATCCGCACCGGCTCCCAACAGCATCCCCAGATTACGGGCCCACAGCCGCGCATCGGACGGCCGGGGATCGCCCGCCGCCAGCGCCGTCAAGGTGGTGTGCAGCGATGTACACTCCGTCTGAAGATCCGCAGACGACTCGCCGAACCGCCACCGCCGTTCGAGTTCGAGCAGGTCCCGTTGCAGCCCACGGCAGACAACGAGCGGAACATCTTCGCGAATCGCGCGGCTCGTCAACTCCTCCGCCAGTCGCCACATCGAATTGAGCTGTTCCAGCGGTACCGCCGGAGCGTCATGGCCGTCCGCCGCGTCGTCAGCAAGGCTGCCCGTCGAACCGCCCTCCGGCTCGCTCCTGCCACTCGGCCCGTCCTCCACTTTCCGGAGCACCGGGCACAGGATCGCGTCGGGGCTCAGTTGAGCCGCCTCAATGACGAATGGCGTCTGACTCTCGCGTCCGGCGGTCAGTTCGGCGGCCCAGCCGCCCACCTGCTGACGCACGGCGGCCAGAAACTCGTGCAGCGAGATGGCGTCATCGTGGTCGCGGTCAACGGCTTCACTGAAGGCCTGGGCAAGCACCTGACCGAATGCCGTACATTGCCGGCCGGGCAGGGGAAACGATTCTTCGCCCACCCGGTGCGATGTGATGATCACGATGCGTCCCGCCGCGCCGGCATGCGTGATTGCGTCTGACCGCAACTTCTCCAACTGTTCCGAGAACTGATCGAGTTCCGGGTCGGAATCGTCCAGAGCGAGGATGATTTTCTCGGCGGGCAGTTTGGCGAGTTGGCCCAGAACGTCGCCGATCTTGAGAGATTCCGGCGACGTGGCAACGGCAGCTTCGCGCAGACTTTGAAATGCCGGCTCCGGATGATCGGACCACGCTCCCCGCATGGCCACAAGGACCGTGTCGCGCGGGTTCATCCGATCTCCCAGTCTTTCGATCGCTCGCAGCCAGTCGGGACCCGGAGGAGTGCTGATCGCATGGCTGATGGTTCCCCTCGGATTGGCCGCCGCCAGCGACTCCAACGGCGCGGCTTCCACCGTCGCCGGGTCGCCGTCGCAGGTGAGCAGGAACAAGCGGGGTTCGTCAAACGGCTGCAACAAGGCGAATAGAAACGTCACCAGCCCCGCCAGGAAAATCGCAGCGGCGACCAGAGCCGCCGACGGGCGGACCCACGAAGATTCTCGGCTCGGCCTCCAATCGTGGGTCATTGGTACTGCTGTTTCCCTCGCATCGTTTCACTCGTTGTTATGACGATCGTGTGATTGCGATTGTGTGGTTGTGGTTGTGTCAGCCGCCGATCATCACCGTGCCGGAACCGGCGACAATCACGCCCCCGTGTGCCGTCTCGTCGCCGAGCCGCACCGCCGGTGCCCCTGAAATCAGGACCGTCGTCGACCCCATCGCGGCTGTGTCGGGAGGTCCATTGCATTCACAGGTATCGCCCACAATCGAGGCGGGCATGCTTTCGATGAGCACCGTCGGTGCTCCCGGTCCGGAAATCGGCCCCCCCACGTGAGGCACCACCCCAGTGACCTCCGTACATTCATGATCGTCCCCCACACGAGCAGCCGGCGGCATCGTCTTCCTCCTTGATGACGAGTAATTCGTCAGACTTCGATTCGCCCATTGGAGTTCAAGCTTCAGCTTGCTTCGCAAGGGACCGACCTGCGGATGCACCTTCACGAATCAACATCACCTCCCAGGCAAACCGTGAATTCATCGATCCGACCGTCAGTCACATCCTGCACCGCCTCACTGGTTTCGCAGCCTGAAGGCTGAACTCCAACTTCGGTTCTCCCGGGCTGTGTGAGTGCATCGATCTGTTCGCGGGCCGAGGCCATCCAATCTACGAAGACGTCTTGTTCCTGCTGAGCCGCTGCCAGCGAAACCACCACGCTGAGAGCGACGGCGAACAGATGCGGGGCCGGCGGAACCGGCGGCAGTCCGGCACCCGTCAGACTCCCCCGTGACCAGCGCGCGGCCTTACCAAGCCATGTTCCGACAGCGTTCGGCGGCCGCGCGGCAATCCAGACGTCAAGCTCGTCCGCCGTCCATGCGTCGCTTTCGTGGCTGACGTACGATAACAGTTGTTCCCGCTCATCGTGTGACAGCCCGGCGGTTTCCTTCAACTGCCCGAAAGCCCATTCGATGGTGACAACCGGCGGCAGACAAGCGACCGCGAACCGGCACGCATCCTTCTGGAGACCCGCCGCCAGAAGACCGTCGAGGGTTCCCAACCGGTCCCCGACAATGAGGCATTCCCGCCCCTCCGGCGACAACCCGGCTCGTTCGACGACTCCCGCAAACTCCTCCGCCACCGGCGAGCGATCTGCGGCGGTCCCGTCGTGAGATGCGCGCAGTGGAGCGGCTTCTGCGCAGTCTTGCGTGAGTCCGAAGATGCGGACGTGAAACTGAACACGTCCGGCCGCCAGCAGGTCTCCGTCGACGAGAATGGCGGAGTCTGTCTTCATGCCGTTGCGGAGCACGGTTCCGCCGAGCGACTCCACCCGGCAAGCCGTGTGACGGCAATCGAGCCGGAAGTGCTCCGCCGCCAATTCGGGCTCCGACGGCAACGAGATATCGGCCCACGGCGACCGCCCCACCGTCGCTACCTGACCGGCGCGGAGCGCAACCCGGCCTCCCGGCTGAGATGTTCCCGTGATGTCCAGGGCTATCGACATCCGTGTCGCCCTCGATTGGCTGGTGAGCCGTTCCTGACAGTCTACCCTCGTTCCCGAACTCCGTTTGGGAACGCACTTTCGCGAAACTCCGTTTCGCACTGCGCCCATTCAGGGCGATCGTTTTGTTGAATTTGGGGCGTCTCACCAACGTCGACCGTTGGAAATCCACCCATCGTGATAAACGCGTTCGCCCTATGCGCCCATTCAGTTGATCTGCACAACGCCGCCTTTCAACGTCATCGACGCCGACGCCTCTTCCTGGATTTCGGCCCCCTTGGCGGTGAAGGTGCCATCCGCATCGATCTCGACCATCGTCCCTTGCAATGTGATGCCCGACGGATCGAGCGTCAGTTGAGAGCCCCCCACCTGTAACACGATCTTCTTTCCGGCGGAAATCGTCACCGTCCCGGCGGGCACCGAAACCGTCCGATCTCCCTGCGTGACCGTCAGGCTGTCGTCCCCTTCGTTGAGCGTGACGCTGCGGTCGCTCTTGATGACGATGGTCTGACTGCCGTCATCCGCGTCGTCGTCGCCAATGGTGACCGCCTGGTTGTTGAAGATGTTAATCGTCTGATCGCCCGGATCCTGCTTTTCGAATCCAACTTTCAACGAATCATTGTTCTCCACGACCCGCTCGAAGTCGCGCTCCGACTGAAAGTGGATCATCTCCGCCTCCGCCGTGTCATCGAACGTCAGCTCATGCCCCTGGTCGGGTGATTCGGCCCCGATGGTTTTTGTCTTCAACGATGTGCACGCGGCCCGATCCGGCAGGGTCAGCGGTCCGCTCATGTCGGCGTTGTACACGGTGCCGGTCACCAGCGGACGGTCCGGATTGCCCTCGAGAAACTCGACCACAACCTCCTGTCCCACGCGCGGCAACGCGAACGCCCCCCACCCTTTTCCGGCGAGCGACTGTACGCAACGGATCCAGCAGGAGCTGTTGTCGTCGTTGGTGCCCAACCGGTCCCAATGAAACTGGACTTTGATGCGGCCGTAATTGTCCGTGTACGTTTCCTCTCCAGACGGCCCGACGACGACCGCCGTTTGCGGACCACGGATCTGTGGACGGCGGGAACGCCGCCGCGGTCGGATCGGCTTGCTCGCCGGCTGCAGCCGGTAACGCCCGTCGTACCACGCGCCCGCCTCCGCTCCGGACGACGCAGCATACCCCGGCGCAACGATCCGGTGCTCGGCCGCCAGCACGATGTAGTCCTGATTCTGCTCCGAACGCGGATGCGTGGAAAGCGTCACCGTCGCTCCCGGCTGCAACCCGCGCGCACTCCCTTCCGCCCGTACGGTGTCCACGCCCGCCTGAAGACCAGCGAGCCGGACACCGGCCCGCGCCGCGCCGACTGTCGCCTCAGCGTACCCACCTGGGTAACAGAACCGCTCCGCTTGCGGGAACCCCGCAACGGCCGCAGCCGCATCCTGCGTTAAGTCAACACGAGGCTTTGTGAAGTCATAGTCCCGCATGGTGACCGCACCGGTTCGCGTCGCGCGGCGGTTGCTCCACGATCGAAAGTGGTCCGGTTGGCCGACCGCAGCCGCCGGACCCGGATGAAACGCGACCTCCTCGTACCCTTCGGCCGGCCCTGCCGTTGTCAGGTCGTCATACAGGATCATCGTGTGCACACCGTCTTCGTGCTGGAAGAGATACGAAATCCCTTCCTCCTCTAACAAGCGGTGAATGAAGTTGGCGTCGCTTTCGTTGTATTGGACGCAGTATTCCCGCTCGGCATAGGTCCCGCTGAACTCCTGCTGCAGCGGACCGAGATCGCGGTTCGACACAACCGCGGCGATGATGTCGGGAACGGCCATGTTCTGAAAGATGCGGCAATCGCTGAAGTCCCGCAGGAACCAGGACCACGGTCGCAAACGCGCACGGAACACCCGCTGATCGCGATGGCTGCCGGAAAGTGCCACGCGGCTGACGAGACCGTCGACCGTCCGCTCGTCGCCGTCCGACTGCAGCTCGAATGCCAATGTGACGTGCTTGCCCAACAGCGCGGACAGGTCGAGATCGACATCGGCGGACTGAAACTCCAGGTCGACACGAAACGGCCGGGACACCGCCTCCCGAATCACGAATCGGCACGGCTGGACGCCTTCCAAGCCTTCTGCACTCATCGTAATGGCTGGCGTGGTGGGCATTTCAGGCGGATACCGGGAGCGGTCGCGACAGAAGCGGGGCCGGTTTTACGGCATCCCCGCAGGGCACGCAAGTTCAGTTTCACGCCGCCGGCCGATGCCAAACGCGGCAGGTTCCTGTGGGCCGATCACCGTTATCGCGGTTTCGCCCCCACAGGGAGAATGCCGGCCACAACCATCGATCTGAAAAAGAGTTAACACCCCAGGGCTATCCGAGTTCATCGGCCCCTTTCGAGCGTCAGACCGTTCTGTGAACGGTCGCCACCCCGAGTCGCGCAGCGCACCCGGTGCCGATCTGATTGACGCCCCAGTCCCACCCGGCCACTCCTCTTCTCACTTCACCTCGCCACTCCCCCACTCAATCACTCCCCCGCCCAACTCCCCCCATGCATCTCATCGTCTCGCACGACTTCCTCCCCAAACAAAACTCCACACGTGCCGCGATCGTCATGGATCACTTCGGCATCGGCTTCGAGAAAGGCCGCCACGTGATTGCCGAGGACTTCGATCTGCCGATCAAGCCGGGCGACGTCGTCCTGTTCACCGGCGCAAGCGGCTCCGGAAAATCGTCCCTCATGCGCGCCGCCACCGCCCAACTGCAAACCGACCCCTCAAATCAATCTCTCAACTCTCACCCCCCAACCCCCGACTCTCAACTCTCGACTCTCATCTCGCAACCTTCGACTCTCCGCAACATCGATGACCTCAACCTGGGTGACGGCATCCTGATCGACCGCCTGCCGCTGCCGGTCGAGGAGAGTATGAGCTTGCTCTCCGCCTGCGGGCTTGGAGAGGCACACCTGATGCTGCGGACACCCGCCGAACTCTCCGACGGCCAGCGGTACCGTTTTCGTTTGGCGCTCGGTCTGTCACAACGGCCGCGATGGATCGTCGCCGACGAATTCACCGCCACGCTGGATCGCACCCTCGCACGGGTGATCGCTTTCAACATCCGCCGCCAGTGCGATCGCACTGGCACCGGCTTCCTGCTGGCAACCACCCACGAGGACATCACCGACGACCTCGCACCGGACCTGCACGTGCAGTGCCGCCTCGACGGAGAGATCTTTGCCATGCGAAACGAGGAATCGTCGGAGTCGGAATCTCCTCCCCCGCTTAAAAAAAAACGATCTCCCTCACCCCCCACCTCTGGATCAGCCCCGCGACCAAATCCGACTGGGCGTACTTCACAACTCACGGTTCGTTTCGACGTGCAGGAATGCGGTTTTCCAGCTAGTTTTCGGCGAAAGCAGAAAGTTCGGGATGCCCTCGGCGGGAGCATCCTGACGATGCGGGAACTCCGAAAACAGACAGGCATCTCCCCCGTCATGCTCAAGCAGGTTACCGCTGCGATGGTGAAGGATGGGATGGTCTCCGAGACGACCGTCAACAAGCTGGGGCACACGTGGGCAGCGTTCACGCTGCCGGCACGAAGTCGAACAGCATAACCCGACGGCCCCCCACGCTCGCGTCTCCCGTCGACCCACGCCCTCCGTCGACCGTTGGACGTCCCGCTGGGCGGACGCAACACGGACGATTCTGGGGCGTCTGGCGGGGCGCCGAGGGGGCCAAGTTCCTACTCCCCCATCCGAAACCCCTGCAATTCAGGGGCGAGCCGCGCGGGGAGTAGGTAGGAAGGAAGTCGATTTCGAACCGCCTTATCGACGAAAAATCAGCCATACGTAAACGGCGCGCCCCCCCGGGGGGGGCGGGGAAGGACCCCAATGGGGGGGGTGGGGGCGGCTCAGGCGTCGCCTGGTGCGTCACCGGTGCGAACGCGATGCGACACGCTGCGAATCCTCCGGACCATCGAAGGGGCCAGATGCCCGCTTGGTCAATCACACGATCGACCAAGCGTCGCAGCGAGATCACGGCGAGCCGGCTGTTCACGCAATCGCCACGGCGGCGCTCGAGCATTCACGAATCGACGTGGCTTCACGCGATCCCCGGAGCTGGTTCACGCGGTCGAAACACGGACCGATAAACCCCTTCACTCTGAATTCGCATTCGTTTGTGTCACGACATCGCTGCAAAGTTCCGCCGGCCACTCACGCTTGTCAGCACGAGTCTGAGGGAGCGAAGGCACTGCGACGATGCCCATCTCGCGGATCCAATACCGCCAGTTCAGACGATGATGTCCATCTGGTGGATCCCATCGTCACGATCGACGATGACGGCCGCAGCGGTTTTCGTTCAACAGTTATCGCGCCAGCCGCGCCTGAAACATCGGATTTTCGCTCGAAAGAGCGGGCGCGTGAACGAAAACAGCCCATCGGTTTTCGGGCGCGCGGCGACGAAAACGCAACTGGTCTTCACCCGATCGCGGATATGCGTGATAGTTCCGGGCCGACCGACCTCCGAAGGTCCGCCTGCCTGCCAAGTTCCGATCGTCTCTTTCGCTGCAGCGACTCGCAGATCCCCTGATCCTTGGCAGGAACAGGCTTTGCCGTCACCGGGTTGGTCCCCCGTGACGGCTCTTTTTTCGCAAGGACGCGAACATGCAAATCCTCGAAGCACTCAAGGAACGGTTCACCGAACGCGAACAGGAGCGGGCACAATCTGCGCAGACCACGTACCGGCAACTTGTCGAGCGGCTGGCCGATGGTGAGGAGCCGGCTCTCGATGAAGTTGAGGACGCTCTGCAATCTGGAGAGCGAACGATCGGCCAGCTCACAGCCGATGTTGAGTTGCTGCAGCAGCGGCGGAAGTGGTCACAGACGCTCGCTGACCGCGACGACGCGAATGCCGAACTGCAGCGTCTCCGGTCGAGTCGACAGGCGGAGGTCGACCACTTTGCCCAGCTCCAAAAAGAGCATCACGAGCGGCTTCAGGAACTCGGGAACGAAGAGGCTCCTGTGCAAGTTCGGTTGAAACACGCCCATGCCGCCGAGAATGAACTGATCCGCACCTGCAATGAGACTGATCTTCTCACGCGCGAAGCCGAGTTGCACGAACTACGAAGCAAGAAATCTCCAAGGCGTCAATTCATCAAAAGGGACCTCTGGGGCTACTCCCAAGTCGGGAAGTTCACTGATGTCGAAACAGCCAGCACGGGCCAGAAGTACGTGACCCTGATCGAAAAGCTCCAGCGCACCGAGACGCTGTACGCGCACAACCAGACGTCTTTCGGAAGCCTTGAGAAAGCCCGTCAGGCGATGGAAGGTTTTGAGAGGCGGGAAGTGCAGCCGATGACTGAGGAGTATCACCGGCTGACGCGGGAGCTGGCCGAAATTGAAACCGATTTGGAATCGCTCCAGCGAGAAAAGCTGACCCCGTGAGCACCTCACTCGGTATGCAGGACTTGACCGGTCCCGTCTTGCGGAAGGCGAGCCCGGCCGACTTTGGCAGGACGCCGATATACATTGTGCGTGCGGAGCCGGAGGTCGAACGGTTTCTTTCGATCGGCGTCTGTCTTCGGCTTGAGTGCAGCAACCTGGCATTTACAACGCCACAGCTTGACCGATCGCTCCGCCCCTATCTGGAAAGTCGAGGGCGATGGGAGGGACGCGGGTTTGCATGCGTCCTCGACACGGACAAAATCCAGGCCGCTCCGAGAACGCCGCCGTGGCTTGAGGCGGCAATCGGAATGGTGATTCATGAAGCGACGCACTGGTTGGGATACCAGGACGGGGCCAATCCAGCGACCGCCGGCTGCGAACCGGGCAAGTACAACGGCCAGCACATTGACGACCTGCTCCGGTGTCCCGCCTGGCAGGCCTATTACGCCAAAGCACCGGCAGCGGCGACCGGCCATGGCGCCCCGTTCATTCGCGCCGCCTGCCATCTCTGGCATCGCGCCAACGCGGTCTACCCCTTGCCGATCACCCGTTGTTGGATCGCCGGTGAGAATTACGGCCTGAGCCGGCCCGAGACTTACGCGGCCGCCCTGGCGACGGAGCTGCGGGCAACGGCGAACACGCCGATCGTCAACATCCTGCGAACGCGGCCGCCCGAGGCGTTCGCCGAACTCTGGAAGCGAGACTGCCAACGATGACCGAACCGCAACAGCCCGACTACCGCCTGTTCAAGAAAGGGCCCCGCGCTGCTGTCCGGCGGCAGCGGAGACACCAACAAGCGAAGCCGCCCAAAGACCCGTTTCGATCTTTCCCATCCGCCTTACAGGAGCTCGCACAATACAACGAACGGGAGCGGTCGCGAGACTCCGTCTCTCCCCGACCGTGATCTTTGAATCATCTCCAACGCTGAGGACAAGAATGCATTCGAGCGTACGACTCTTGCCCGGCCAAGCGATCAACATCGATGGCATCACCATCGAAGCGACCGTCTTCGGCACCTTCAACCACGGAGGCCATGACCCACTCCCGCAAGTCCGATTAGAGGTGGCCAGCACCGAAGCTCCCCGCTTCATCAAGGATGCGGACTGCGAAACCGAATGCTTGCAGCTCGCGGAGCCGGCTGACGATCCTCCCGCTGATGACGCGCTATCCGTGGTCGCCGAGCAATGAGCAAACCCCAAGCCCAACGGTTGGCAGGGCTGATGATGCAGCAGCTCTTTCGCCACCTGCGAACCTACCCCGCTGCACTGGCGCCCCCGGAAGTCGCCTGCGATATCCGGCAAGACAAGCTGTTCGTGACCGGCACTCTCCCCTTCGCTGCACGGATGTCGTCGGCCCATGTCGATGCTTTCCTGCGCGGCTTCTGTTCACAGGTTCGGCTGCCTGTACAACGAACCGTCACCGTTGAACGGATCGACACAATCAGCGGCACCGTCACCCTGAGCATCGAGCTGCATTCCGGAGATCACTGACCATCGAAAGGATAACCCCGCATGGCAAAAACCGATTCAACCCAGCAGCAGACCAGCCCCAAAACGGCGGACCCGGTGAAATGTCCACGCCACCCCTCGCACCTGAACGTGAAGTGCTACCGCGTCACGGAAACGCGGCTCGGCGACATCAAGCACTACAAATGCAATGACTGCGGGGCCGTCTGGAAAGTCGACAAATGAGATGGCTGGAATTGATCCGCCGGCGTTGGTCGAAACGGGAGGGCGAGAGCGTGTCGCTCGCGTCGTTCACGTGGCGGCTGCGGCTGTGGCAGAACCGAGAGCGGTTTGAACTCATCATCGGAAACAACGACTCCGGCACAATCCAGGGAGAGATCGGCGGGCCGGCATCCAGACTGGCGGCGCGCCTCCCGGCCGGCGTCACGACTTCGAGCGACCCACACAGCGAGGCCGCCCGCGAGCTACTCCTTCTCATCGAGCAAGCCTGCCGCAACGGCATCACGATCACGCAGTTTGATTCGCGACGCCCTGACCTCCACGGACCTCGCCAGCCCAGAGACATTCCTTTCACCGGAAGGGCAGCGAAACGTCATCAGTTCCCAGCAGAGTAACTTCGGTGCTCGGCATCTGAGGTTGCTTCGTTTCGCCGAATCATTCGACAATCTCCGCATGATTGCGCAAGAGCTGAGTCCCGACCGCATCTACAGCGTGGAACAGATTCAGGATTTGCTGGGAATCTCCGCCGCGGAGATCCTTGAAGCGATCCGCAGCGGCGCCATTCCCCGTCACCTGGGCGAGGGGATGCAGACTCACGTCATGGGGATCGACATCGTCGACTGGGTGGATGGTCCCGAAGCAGGCTCGACATTAGGGAGGACCGATGCCCCCGAATCCAATCACCCGTTCGACGCATTCGATCCGTCTGCCCAAAGACGAGGGGCAGGAACTCAAGCGACTGGCGAACGAGAGACGGACCGACGTCAGCGTGATCCTGCTGTCTCAATTGGGGCCGCTGCGGAAGCAATTGCGGCGGCGGATCAACGCCCGGAATGCCGGTCTCATAAAGCGGAACGGGGGGGAGCTGTGAACTCACCCCCCGCCCCTTCACAACGAACTACACAGGAGTTCGCCATGCGACGCAATCCTACGTCACGTTCTGCTGCGCGGCAAACCGCCGCTGTCCCGGTCCAACTGATTCCGCTGAATCAGATTATCCCCGGCCCCAACCCCCGCGACGACTTCGACGAAGAGCGTCTGCGCTCGCTCGCCGTGTCGATCCAGCAGGTCGGCCTGATCGAACCGATTGTGCTCCGCCTGCTCGGCGATGACTACGAAATCGTCTGCGGCGAACGCCGGTACCGGGCCTGCCAGTTACTCGAGCGCGACGGCATCGAGGCCACCGTCCGCGAACTGGACGACAAGCAGGCGGCCGAGCTGCGACTGCTCGAAAACCTCGACCGGGAAGATTTGAACCCCCTGGAGGAAGCGTCAGCCCTGCGACAGCTCCGCGAGTTGGGTCACGACATCGCCAGCCTGGCCAACATCGTCAGACGTTCGGAGGACGAGGTCTCCCAGCGGGAGGCCCTGCTCACCCTGCCCCCGTTCTGGCAGGACCTGATCCGCGACGGAAAACTCTCTGCCCCGGCCGGCGAGCGGCTGCTCCCCTGGCTGGACTATCCGGAGGTCCTCGCCGCGATGGAAGCTCACGTCGGCAAATCCGTGCCGCTCACGGAATGGAAGCGGTACATCCACGACACGGTGTTCCTGCTCAGCCGCAACATGGACGCCGACGCCCCTGACGGTCCGCTGTTCGACGCGACCGCAGACGAGCAGCAGCGCCTCGATTGTAAGACCTTCAAGACGGGACCGAAGCGCGAGCATCTTCGCGCCTTTAACTGCCGGTTATGGGATCGCCTGCAGGACCAGGCCGAGGCGGAAGCGGACGCCGAGCCGGCTTCGATGGCGGACCGTCCCAAGCCATCCGACAGCACGAAGGCACCCCGGTCGATTGTCGAGATGGCCGAAAAGGCCGGCGATGACGACGGCCACGCTCCCGGATCACCGGCGGAGGAAGCCCCGGTCCATGATGCCGCCTACTGGGACCGCCTGTCCGCTTGGAAAGCGAACTGGTTGCGGCAACTCATCTCCCAACGGCTGGCCGAATGCGACCTGGACGAACTGTCCGGGTTCTGCGAACTGCTGAACGTCGAACCGGAAGACGAGTGGACGTTGTCCCGTGGCTTTCTCCAACTCCACGATGCCCGTCAGTTGGAAGCCCTGGCTGCTGAGTTATCGGTCGACATCTCCGACGCCGAAAACACCGATGAGGTGAAGGCCATCTTGTTGCACGTGCAGCCCGAGGCGATTCCGGCGGCGGTGTGTCGTCTGGACGTAGCACTCACTGCCGATCCGGTCAGCCACTGACGTCACTCCCGACACTCACCGTCCCCGGACGGTCCGGGGGCGGGTCCCCTTCACCCGTCCGGGAGTGACCGCCATGAGCGACACGCTCACGCTGCGCCAGGCGTTCGACAAGTATCTGGCGCCCGATGTCCGCCTTCTGTCGGCCGCCACCGGTGCCGGATACCGGCTGACGCTTCGCAACTGGGAAGAGATCATCACCGCCAACCCGGCCGTCACAGACATCGAAGATGCAACGGTCGCCGCGTTCCGGGATGCCCTCGCCGCCCGTCTCGCGCCCGCCACGGTCAACGGCCGGCTGCGGTACGTGTTCGCGATTCTGAATAAGCTCGCTCCGGCTCTGCCCGGAAACCGGCGCGGCGTGGGAGTCCTCGAGCGCGTCCCCTACTGCCGGTCCCTCAAGCTGGAGCGAAAGTTTCCGCGAGTCGCCTCGATGGAAGAGCTGTCCCGGCTGTATCACGCCTGCGATCTTGCGACCTGGCCCGCACGGCTGCCGTTCCCGCCGGCCGAGTGGTGGCGGACGTTTCTAGTAACGCTCTACAACACTGGCCCACGTCGCCGGGACCTCGAAAGCCTGCGGACCGACGACGTCAGCTTCGAACACCAGACGTTGCGGTTCGCCGCCCGCAAGACCGGCAAGCTGCAGGTGGTTCCGCTCAACAAGGTCTCCCTGGCCCACCTGCAAGCCATCTGGTCCGACCGCCAACTCGTGTTTCCCGTGACGTCAGGGCACGCGCTGTTTCGCCAATGGAAAGCCATCAAGCGCGTGGCCGGCATCACGGAGCGGCTGACCTTCCACGACCTTCGCCGCACATGCGGGACGGCATTCGCCAACGCGGCCGGAATCGAAGTCGCAGCCACGGTCCTGGGGCATTCGGTCAGTGGTGTGACGGCACAATTCTACGTCGACCCCCGTGAGCGCGTCCGTACCGCTGCCGAGGGACTGAAACAGCCCGATGCCTTCCTCACCATCTTCGACCGCCGCCCAGAGCTACGGGACATCGCCCGTCCAAAGCCCAAGCGCCGCGCCGACTGGTCATTCGCCCCCGGCGAAGCTGTCTATCGAGGGCACGTCATCCAACTGGGGCAGAAGCCGCTGGCTGTGCTGACGATGCTCGTCACCGCAGGGGGACCGGTCTCCTCAGACGCCCTCCGCAAAGCGGTCTGGTACGAAAAGACCGTCAGCTCCACAACCGTCAAAACGACCATCGCCCAACTCAGACGCCTTCTCAAGATCGAACTGCGTCTACCCGACGACTGGGACCCGATCCCTAACGGTCAGACCGGCGAGGGCTGGACAATCCAACTCCCGGAAACGGAGGCCGAGTGAATGGAAGTTCCGATTCTGTCTCACGCAAGATTTGCGATTCTCTCCGCATTGATCGATGGCCAACCGAGGACGCATGAAGAAATGCGGGAGAGACTTGGTGCAGAGATCCTCCCGAAATTGCTCGAAAAGCGTGCTCGCCATTTGGCTGATGCAGGTTTGATTCAATTGTCGAGTGCGCTTCGCCGATCGCCCTCCGGAACATCCACAACCGCTCGCGTACTCGTCATCACAGAATTCGGGAAGGATGCTTGGCGGGAACAGTGCGATTTCTATCTGCACTACATCCAACGATTCGGCTCAAACGTGGATGCCGGGGAGGATGGGGGAGACATCCTCGCAATGAAGCCGATCGCAACCTCACGCAAGTACGCGCACCGGCTGCCGACCGATGTGGAACGATCCCAGATGCGTGAATGTGCAAGCCGTGAGGAACTTCGGACCTGGGACGTCATCGAAGCCACAACGCTGACCCTCGATGTCCTGTTCTCACTCGGCATTCGCGACGTCGATCTTTCTCGCGCGGCGATCCGCGTTAATCGACGTTGGCTTTCCATCGGACCAGAACTCACGGAGGCCCTCGCGGCGTCCATTGGCAAGAGAACCGAGGGACCAGCCCTCATCACTCGCTTCGGACGCGAGTGGACGCGCAGTGCATGGGCGAACGCTTGGTGTCGACTTCGGAAGCTCGCAGGAATCACCGCCCATGTGGTGATTCGTCCAAGACCCAACCCGAATCGTCAGAAGCGTCGCGCTCTCTGACATCCCCCCGGCCGGCACGGACCCCGGCCCCAACCCAGCAACGGAGGGCACTGAAACGAAGGGTTATCGGCCCGATGACGAAACGCTTTTCCGGCTGGCGGAGACGACGGCGAATCCGGCTGCGAAAACTGGCGGACGATCCGCATTGTTTCTGGTGTGGCGCGGAACTGACCGTCGAATGGGCCACGTTGGATCATCTCATTCCGCGTGCGGCCGGCGGCACGGACGAAATCGTCAACCTGCTGCTCTCGTGCGGGCGTTGCAACCGGCGAAAGGCCGACGGACCACTCACCGGCCTGGCGGCCCACGCCAAGCGGGGCTGCGGTCTGGCCAACCGCAAGCACGTCGACATCTGGAACCGCAAAGCGGCCCGGCGCATTGCCGACGAACACCGCCGCCGGCTGCGGGAAACGGTTATCCACGGCGCGGATGCGGAATCGCCGATCAATTGCCTTGCGGGTCAATCACAGTTAGGATGACTTGATGGCCGAAGTTCAGATGACACCGGAAGCCTCGGCGCAGGCCCTCGCCCTTCCCACGGTGATTCGCGCCCGTGTGGGGCGGCTCCGCGAGCGGCTGACGAACTGGCCCGAGGTCAGCGGAGCCAAGCCGTTATCCGGCAATCTCGCCGGGCACTGGCGGCTGCGGACCGGAGACTACCGCGTCCAGTTCCGCGTCGAAGGCGAAACGGTCGTCATCGAAAAGATCGGACACCGAGACCGTTTCTATGAAGGCTAACCCGATGAGCAAACAGACCATCAACCTCGACGGCAGCACTTACGTCATCGTCCCCAAACAGGAATACGACGCGCTCGAGACGCTGGCCAATCTGCCGGACCTCCCGGAGGCTCTCCCGAACGGCAACTATCCGGCCGCAGAGTTCCTGCGGGCGAGCATTGCCCGTGACATCATCCGGGACCGCGTCCGCCTGGGGCTGGCGCAGAAGGATCTCGCCAAGCTGTCCGGCATCCGGACTGAAACACTCTGCCGCATCGAAACCGGCAAGGTCACGCCGACCGTCGGCAGCATCGAGAAGATCGACCGCGCCCTCAAGAAAGCCGAAGCGGCACAAGCGAAGAACGGCAAGCGACGGCCGAAGAAACGTTAGCAGAACGAAAGCATGAAAGTCCGCGAAATCATCAAGCGAATCCAGGGGGACGGCTGGTCCCTCGATCGGACTCGGGGCGACCACCGGCAATTCAAACATCCGACGAAGCCCGGCATCGTCACCGTCTCGGGCAAGCTGAGACAAGACATTCCGCCCGGCACACTCAACAGCATCCTCAAACAGGCCGGGCTGAAAGGGAGCAAGGAACCATGAAACGCTACGCCATCATCATCGAAAAGGGACCGGCCAGCTACGGCGCTTACGTCCCCGACCTGCCCGGTTGTGTGGCCGCCGGCGAGACGGAGGCCGAAGTCCGCCGACTGATTGAACAGGCGATCGATTTCCACATTGAGGGATTGCGGCTCTCCGGCGAGCCGGTGCCCGAACCGACCAGCACGGTCGAGTACGTCGAAGCGGCGGCCGGACGGTAAACAGGCCGGCACCCGCACAGCCAGGAACGGACGCAAGCGAACCCGCTGAGTTGCGGCGACGAACCACATTCGTAAGATCATCACCTTCCCCGGCGCGCGGACCAATGAGGAGTGCACACCTCACCGCGTGGGTCTGGGCGAGCCGTCGCGCTCACCTCCGTTCGCGCGACCCTCGCCCGGATCGAACCGGCCAGAACGGAGGCTATTGCTGTGAGTGACGTTGCTTCTACCCAACAGCGTGACACAGTGAAACGGAAGTGTGATTCCCACCTCCGCGCGCAAATCAACGCGCTCGTTTTCGGGAATCAACTCTCACACGAAGAATTGTGGGGGCTGACATTCGATCGCGTCGACTTCGCGGATCAAACGGCGGATGTCAAGAACATCACCGGTCGAAAGCGAAAGGTTGATCTGCCGAATCGTCTCTTTTCTCTCATCCAGTCTCAGCGCACAAACGGTCGCAATGGACTCGTGTTCCCCTGCGAGGGTGGGAGGCGATGTACCCACGGGGGATTCAGCTTTCGATGGCGCAGGGAACTCGAAGCGAACGGGATCCCTGGGATTCTGAAGTGTCGTGCTCCCAGCACACCGCCTCGTAGAATTCCCACACGGTCGAAGGAGAGCGGACTGACCTACAAAGAGGCCGCAGTCCAACTGGGAGTAACTAAGTCGAGTATCTCAAAGTGGCATGTTCGTGAAGGACACCCATCGCTTGGACGTGCTTCGGGCGGAGGTTGGGTGAAGATCGCGAAAGCCGGCACGTGGACCGATTCGCATGGCAGAACACATCCACTCTTGTCACCGCTTGACATTCAGAAAATCGATGAGTGGATGAAGCCACCTCCACCATCGATCGTCGAATCCGAACTTGTGGACGGCATTGACGTCGAGGTTAAGTTCCTCCTCATCTCCTCCGCTACAAAGCACTTTAAGGGGACTTCCTACGAGAAACATCTACGGCCGCACCTCCTTCACTGGACGCGTCATGAGTGCTTTTTTATCGGTCGCAAAGTCGATCACAGGTCGCACATTGGCCGAATCTCATCCAATCAAATCATGAAACTCGTCTATGTCAAAGAAGACGATGTCTTGGAAGTAGTCCTCAAAATCGAACAGACACTTCTGGACGACCGACAAAAATGGGACTCAGCGAAGACCGTTGCAAAGGCGATCGGTGAGACACACGGCAAAGTGTGCACGTGGCTTCAACGCGAGTCTTGCCCGCTTCTCAATCGGAAGCTGAACGCCGAAAAACTGGTCGCCTTCGAGAACGGTTGGTTTCGGGAGCGATGGAAGATCGAACCGTCTGAGACGCGGCTATTGAAAGCTGTGACCACTGTCTATGAGCACGATTCTGTAATCGCTGCCGCATTCGGGATGCACCCAAGGACGCTGCGATATCAACTCAAGCGAGGATCGATCGCGGGACTTGCCGTACCCCAGTCGGCCATCCTTAAAGTTCCGGCTCGCCGGGGCTCCCAGTGGCGGCTCCACTCTTCCGTCATCGTCGAACTCGCTAAGGCCCTGGGAAAACCCAAGATCGCTGCCAAGTACCGCCGCCGGCTGAAAAAGAAGATCGGCAAGGGTAAATCCGCCAAATCCGCCAAAACAGCCGAGCAGCTCGCCGCCGGCGCCCTCGCCCACTGGACGGACCCCGAGGCGGATCAGGAATCCAACGGCCAGACAACGACAGTGGAGACCGTGCCGGCCGATCAACCACCTGCCTCGACCAACGGGAAGGTCGACGCCCAGCAGGACCAGGGTGAGGGGACGGTGGCCGGGGAGGGGGCGGTCGCTGTGACCGATTCGCCGGAGACGTCACAAGAAGCGAAAGGCCGCATGCCCTCCGGCATGCCCTCCGGCAGGGACGTCGAGGCCGTGCTTCGTATCATCCGGGACTACGACGGAAATCCGAAGACGAGAGAGATCGCAGAGGCACTGGGACACAAAATCATCCCAGGCCATCTGAACAACCTCATCAGCAACCTCAAGGCTCGCGGCCGCATCGCGAACAATGGCAAGCGAGGGATGGGGGCATCAGGATGGTGGCTGAACACTGAGGCCCCAGAGCCTATTTAAGCCTCGCTCTATCCATTTGTGCCTGGAATTTCATTTGTGCTTGGCACAAATAAAGCACAAATGAAACGGCCAAAACCGCTTTGAAATCTCTGCGCCCGCTGGCGCAGAATTGCTCCATCGTTGCCAGCGCAACGAAATCCCCCGGCCGACGATTGGCGTTGGCGGCCGGGGGAAATCGAATCTCGAATTCGGACTTGGAGCGACTCATTATGGCCCGTCAGCAGGACGACGGCAACGGCGAAACGCGAAAGGTCGACTTCAACCGGCGGACACAACTTCGCCGCTCGGTCCGGTTCCCCGCCCCGCTCCACGCGGCAGACGGAAAGGCTGTCTCAACCCGGCTGCTC
>JAJDEI010000167.1 GCA_029259845.1 Planctomycetaceae bacterium
GTTCGTCCGTCAAATCCGTCGCGTAAGCCTTACGTGATGATTTCGTGTCAGACATCGATTCGCACTCCTTTGCGGGAAGAGGAACGCGAACTCTCGACAATTCAATGATTTCTGGAAAGATGAGTTTCCGGATAGACTCTAAACAATCCACGATCTTGGCAACCCCAGATGTCTGAGCTGCTTGGCTGGGGCGTAGACGCCGACTGGTTCAATCAGGCCTGCAGTGAATCATTGCACACGTCGTGCGTCAGCGATGATCGGCGCCCAGATGGCCGAACCGTTGGCCAGCGACTGGTCCTTCTGGCGCAGATCGATTCCGGCGATGGTTTTGAACAACGTTTTGTCCCGCAACAACTGAGCATCCTGTGCCTGCGGCACCGGGTCGGATCGGCACCCTGCGGTTACAGGACCGGCTTGGCGTTTGCAACGCCGGCTGCTTGCGGCACATCGGTTGAGACGGCGAACATCCCCGCGAAATCGTCAAAGCGGCCGGCCAGTTGATGTTGAACAATGCGGACCTGGCGTCGAACCGTTTCGGCCTGTTGGTCCGTGAGCGATGCCCCGGACTCCACGAGAATGTCGCACTGTTGCCGGTCAAAAAAGACGATTGCCTGTTGTGGAAGGGATGACAGTGACAGTGACTGCGGGATCAGCCCGGCGGTGTCCTGCGGGCGCACGGGCCGATCGCGATGGCTGACGAGCAAGACCAGCATTGCTCCGGCGTTCCGGGAAACGGGAACCGAATCGCTGAAGCCGGGATACGAGATCCGCGCCCCGTCGCGATCCCGCGCCAACTGCAACGGCCCGATCCATTGCACCGCCCCTGTCTCGTTCACGGAGAGAACGGCCGTGTAGGACGATTCCCGAACGAACCCTTCCAGGGAGATCCGGTCACG
This sequence comes from Planctomycetaceae bacterium, assembly GCA_029259845.1. Classification (GTDB taxonomy): domain Bacteria; phylum Planctomycetota; class Planctomycetia; order Planctomycetales; family Planctomycetaceae; genus JAHBXU01. Next base: position 897 of record JAJDEI010000167.1, read on the forward strand.
TACCTGGAGCGGAATCGCCTCCGGCAGTGGCAGGTCCCGTCCGGCGCGGTTGACACGCAGCCTCAGAGAGGACGGGCGCGGGTGCGGACTCGCCGGGACCAGCGCGGCCGCCGTCAGGCAGGCAACCCCGGAGAAGAACATCACGCTGGCGAGTTTGCGCAGACGTGCCAGCATGGGCGCGGCCTGTGCGCCTCCCGCGTTCTTCAGTGCGTCGGCCAGCAATTCGGCGGTGGCGTAGCGTGCATCGGGGTTCGTGGAAAGCGCTTTGCGGCAGATCGTCTTGAGACGAACCGGGACGTCGGCACAGGCCAGCGCATGCCAATCCGGCTGTTCCGGGCGATGCAACCGGCCATCGGCCTTGCTGACGGTGAAAGGATCCTTGCCGACGCAAAGAAAGTAGAGCACGCCCCCCAGTCCATAGACGTCGGTTCGCTGCGTGAGCGATTCGCGAACGCCCTGCGTTTGCTCCGGCGCCATGTATTGTGGCGTCCCGGCGATGCACCCCTCTTTCGACGACCGCACGCCTCCGGAGGAGGAAAGGAACGACAGGCCGAAATCGATGAGGACCGGCTCTCCCGCAGGAGTGACCAGGATGTTTTCCGGTTTGAGGTCGAGGTGCAGGATGCCGCGCTCGTGGGCCGCCGCAACGGCTCGGGCGACTTTTTCGACAAGCGACGCGATCTGAGACGAATTCAGATCAGCCGACTCCCAGTAGTGGGCCAGGTGCCCTCCCCGCACGTACTCCAACACGAGAAACGGGCGGTCATCGTAGAAATCGAGATCGTACAGCCGCGCCAAATGCGGATGGACGATCTCCGCCAGAGCTTTCGCCTCAGCGACCAACTGGGCGCGGCCAGTGTCGTCGCGCCGCCAGGGGCGGTTCGCCAGTTTGATGACCACGTCGATGAGCAATGACGGATGCAACCCGCGATACACGGTTGCTTGCCCGCTGTGGCAAATCGTCTCCAACACCAAATACTTGCCGATCACAGCCTGCGGCTGGGTTGCCGCGACGCATCCATCCGCTCGGTCGGGCTCGTCCTCCAAGTGGCCGGGCGAATGAGCTTCTCCCTTGTCGTTACGAATCGGAGCACCGTCGGCAGTGGACGTGCCATCGGCGAGACACACACCGCTGCCGGCCCACACATTGGCACCGATGACGGCGGCTATCGAGTCCGAGGACCTTTGCGCCGAAGGTCGCCCGCTCGCCAGGAGCAGACGCGCCTCGCTGATTTCGCGGGCGAGAAGTGTCGTCCGTTTCCGGCAGACGCCGCAGGATTCCAGGTGCCGCGCGACCGAGTTTGACGGGATTTCATTGACCGCGACCGGCCAAAGCTGCTCCAACGGAGGGCAACTGTCGTCCTTGGCACGGCCACCTCGATGAGGCGTGTTCTCCAAGCCGGAGTGTTCCCAAGACCCTTGCTCCGGCAGATTGTTCTTCAATACGGTCACAAACGAGGCCCCTTCCTGCCCGTCGCCATGGCTTGTTCCTGCAGCGCTCACATGTTGCTTTGCCGGATGGGACGGCGCGCGGATGTCCGTGGCGGACCAGCCAGACCGGCATCAAATTCGGCGCATTTGGTGCGAACCCGGGAGAGCGTCCGAGATGCGTTCACATAAATGGCCCCCGGCGAGAGCCCGGTGTCCGCGCTCACCTCAGCCGCCGTGCGCCCCTTCAGCAGATGCTCTTCAAAGCAAAGCCACGTCGTTGGCGATGACGTCGCCTTCACCTGCTGCAATGCGGATTGCAAAGTCTGGCGCCGAACGGCATCGTCGCGGTCTTCGTCGTCCTGGAACAGTTCATGGGTTTCAAGTTCATCGCCGATGGCCACTTCCCGTAAACGGCCCCGTCGTCTGAGGCGGTCGATGGCGATGTTTTGAACGACGGTTTTCAACCATCCCCGAAAGCGGCCGCGCTCCGAGCGATACTCAAACTGCGGCAGCACCCGCAGCAACGTGACGAATACGTCCTGCACGACGTCGCAGGCATCGTGCTCATTGACCCCCCAACGACGCACGACGTTGTGCAGGAACGGGCGATAGATCGAGAAGAATTCCTCCCAACTCACCGCATCCCCGCCGTGGGCGATTCGCAAAATGAGCGAATCACGAGTGACCGGCATATCCCACCTCCCCTCAGGCCCAAAATCACCAGTCGCCGACGCGGTCTCAACCTCGCGCCAATGGCCACGGTTGCCGGGGGCTGCCGTGCCGGAACCGAGAACTCGGACCCGGAAATCCACAGCCCGCCAGACTTGATACGCTCGCCGGTGGCGAATCTAACACCCGCCGAGAGGGAAAACGGATGCACTCTCCAGCATGAGCAGCAAGGCCTACCCCGCGAAACTGGTCAAATGTGAGGTAGGGCCGGTTCCTGGCACCCAGCCCGGCGAAAGTCTGTGGGGCGTGCCCGGTCCTTGCGGACCGCGGCATCGGCGTCGTGGCGGCCCAATACGACAAGGCAAACATTTTGTTGGAATTGGGGCGTCGCACGGACATCGGCCGCCGCCGTTGGCTCGGGTCTGACGCCAATCCATGATTCCGGTTAGCCCGGAGGCAACGCCGACGGCGAACCGCCGACAATCTCTCCATCGTGAAAAACACGTTCACTCTGCTGGCACGATTCTTTCCCCTCAGGGCCATTCAAAGCTTCACTTTGGAGAAGACCGACCGGGACAAGCTCAATGGTCACCCGAAGCGTCAGCGAGGAAGCGAACGTGAGTGAGCGATTCGTCCCTCGCTGACGCTTCGGGTTACGAGGTTGCCCAGCTTCAATCGTTGAATGGCCCTGCCTTTCCCGTGTGGCCGGCCTGCGGATCAGTTATGATGGACGTCGCCAAAGAAGTGGGCGGTGCCATGAGCAGATGAGCATGGACAGGACGGGGCCGTGCTCGGCCGCAAGCGGCTTTGGCCGCGCATCCGGCGATCGGGATCGGGCGATTGCCGCATTCCCGACATCTCGGCAATCGGACAGAAGGTGAGTCTCATGAGTGACGAGCGTCCCAACTTTTGCGGTCGGACACGTCGCGAGTTTTTGTGGCAGAGTGGCTGCGGGTTCGGCGGAACCGCATTGGCGGCCATGCTGGGAGCCGACGGGTTCCTCTCATCCCAGGCGGTGGCGGCAGACGGCCAGACGCCGTTTGAGAACCCGCTCGCCGCCAAGCAGCCGCACTCTGAGCCGCAGGCCACCGCGTGCATTTTTCTGTTCATGTACGGCGGTCCCAGCCATATCGACACGTTCGACTACAAGCCGGAGATGTACGGTCGCGACAATCAAACGGTCGAGGTCAAGACATTCGGCCGCGGCGGGCACAAGAACGTCGGACGTTTGATCGAGCCTCGCTGGCAGTTCCAACAATATGGCGAATGCGGCAAGCGTGTCAGTAACCTGTTTCCACATCTGGCCCGGAAAGTCGACGACATCGCCTTTTTGCATTCGATGACGGCCGATAGTCCGATTCACGGCTCGGCCATGCTGATGATGAACTCGGGCCGCATCTTGAGCGGCAGCCCGTGTCTGGGCTCGTGGCTCAACTACGGATTGGGGACGGAGAACGAAAACCTCCCCGGATTCGTGGTCATGCTCGACCCGCGCGGCGGACCGATCTCCGGTCCCACCAACTGGAGCGCCGGCTTCATGCCGGCATCGTATCAGGCGACCGTCATGCGATCGCACGGAGAGCCGATCCTCGATCTCAAGCCGCCCGAAGGCCTGTCGATGAGCGCCCAGCGGCGTCTGCTCGACACGCTCCGCGAATACAACGACGAACATCGCGAAACGAGATCCTTCAATTCGGACCTCGCCGCGCGGATCGCGAGTTACGAACTCGCCTTCAAGATGCAACAGCACGCCCCGGAGGCCGTTGACATCTCCCAGGAAACCGCCGCCACACAGGAGATGTACGGGCTCGACAACGAAACGTCGGCCCACTTTGGACGGCAGTGTCTGCTCGCGAGGCGGCTTGTGGAGCGGGGCGTGCGGTTCGTGCAGATCTACTCGGGCGGGCATCACAACGACGCGAACTGGGACGCCCACAACGATATGAAGGAGAACCACACGCTGCACGCCGCTGAGACTGATAAGCCAATCGCCGGCCTGTTGGGCGATCTCAAACAGCGGGGACTGTTAGAGAAGACGCTGATCGTCTGGGGAGGCGAGTTCGGACGACAACCGACCGCCGAGTACGCCAAGGGGACCGGACGGGACCACAATGCGTACGGCTTCACCACCTGGCTCGCAGGGGGCGGCATCAAGGGCGGGACCAGCTACGGAAGCACCGACGAACTGGGCTCACGGGCGGTTGAGGACCGTTTGCACGTCAAACGGATGCACGCGACGGTCCTGCATCAGATGGGGCTCGACCCGAACCGGCTCAGCTACTTTTCGGGCGGCTTGGACCAAAAACTCGTCGGTGTCGAAGGGGCGGAGCCGATTCGGGAAATCATCTGACGGCGTGTCTTCGAACGAGCGAGGTTCGAACAACGGATCGGGGGACACGCTCCGATAACCCACGACGGCGGTTTGTTGCTCGTTCTCACCTTTGACGGAGTCGTTCACGTTCGACTGATTCGATGCAGTGCCGAGTCTGCTCTGTGATTTCTCTCGGCAATGACGCGGTTGCGTGCTCTCGCATGTTTGCCTCGCGGACGCTGGGAGCCCTCAATGGCTGCCTACGTCCGCAGGATCGTAATCGTCGCCTTCGCAGCGTATCTGCTGCCGCTTCATCGAAAGTCGTTCGGCAACACACGCGAGCCTTTTAATGATTCTCAGCAACGCGTCCTCAGCCGTCCCGTCCGGACCAACCCTCTGTTGAACATTGTTCGATTGCAGTTGCGACGCCGTTTTGAGCAGTTCGAACGCACTGACACACATCGCCGCAGCGGTCAGCAGCCCGCACCACGGGTAGGATGTGCCGACCCAGAAATGGGCGGTCATCAGGATCACGGTGATGCCGAACAGAATCGCCGTCAAGATTGCTGTCACGATGAAGCGAATACGCAACGAGGACGAGTTGTGCATGGCGACCGCTGAACGCGCCGACCGGTTTGCCAAGTCGCGGAAGGCGTCGATACTCGCCCGCTCCAGTGTCATATTGGGACGTTTTCGCTGAGCGCGCCTGACGGAGTCAGCGGTTACCTCGGGAACATCGGGCGGCTGTTCGGGGGTAATGGCCCGCGTTGTGCTCGCCGCACGTTTTGGGGACTGTGGTCGCGGGACCGACGCACCGGGAGCGATCACCCGGGCGCTCTCGACACTCCCGCGGTTACGGGCGATCAGCTTTTCCATGTAGGTGGAAATCGAATCCGGCTCCTGTTCGTCGTCGGTCTCGTCAGACGGCTCTGCGTCGAGCGTCTGGGCTGACGTCTCCGGTTCGTGGGCCGAAGGGGCTGTCTCCTGAACAGAAGCGTTCTGAGCGGTTCCCTCATCCGACTCTTCTTCGTTGAGAGAGTCCTCGTGCTGCGCCTGTTCTTCGTGTCGGAACTGTTCTTCGTACGGACTCTCTTCTTCGTGCAGAGCCTGTGAAGCGGGCGGCTGGCTGTCTGCGTCGCAGTCCGTTGCCCGCGCGTTCAGGTCATCGGTCGACACTCCAAACAGCTCGGCCAACTGTGACCGCAACCCCAAGCCGCTACCTTCCTCCGGCACTGCTGCCGTCCCGGTGCCCGCACGTGCATTGTTCTCTGTTTCGGTTTTCATATCTGATGCCGCTGCCGTCTCAGCAACGTCGGTGTCGGCGGCAACGTCAGCGCCGGTAGCAATCTTAGCGTCGGTGGCAACGTCAGCATTGGCGATATCAGCATCGTCGACGATCTCGTCGTCGAAGCTGTCCGTGTCCAATTCGGCGGTCGCTTCGGAGCATGCGTCGGTCACTTCGTACTCATCCGGATGCTGGTCGGTGTCCAAGACTGTTTGCCGATCGTTCTCTGCTTCCGACAAGGTGCCGGTCGAACCGAACGCATCTCCTGGAGCTAATTCCGCACTCTCACGATCGGCCGCCGCGCGGGCTTGCTCCGCGATAAACGTCTCTTGATCGTGAATCAGTTGTTCTCGCTGTTGCTTTAACTGTTCCTGCAACGCGTCGAGGTCGCCGCGAGCTTCTTCCAATTCGGCGGTGCGTTGTGCGATGTCAGCCTGAGATCCACGCAGTTCAAGCTGCTCCGTGGCGAGGGTCTGCTGCTGCTCCCGGAGTGCGGTGATCGCTCCGTCAAGGCGCTCGCGTTCGTTGAGCAGCGATTGTCGCGCTTGGTTAAGCTCTGCCTGTGATCGAGCAAGGTCCTCTCGCGTCTGGTCGAGGTCGTCGCCTTGCTCCGGTTTGGGAGCGTTCTCGAGTGCTTCGAGTTCCTGTTCCCGCTCCCGGACAGATGCTTCGCGGGTTTCCAGTTCGCGTTGGTGCCGTTCCCTGTCCGATTGTTGCTCCGTCAGGCGAGTCTCAATAACTCGCATTTCCTCCAACCGAGCCTCGCACGTTTGTCGCTGTTGTTGCAGGTTGCGGAAATCCTCGTCGAGCTTCTGACGCTGTGCCGAGAACGCTTCCCGCTCGGCTTCCCATGACGCTCGCTCCGCCTCACGCTCCGAAGCGGTGTCTTGATCGGCGCAATGTTGTTCCCATTCCTGTTGTCGCTTCAGCAGTTCCGCTTCGCTCGCCGCGAGCGCGGCCTCGCTCTGATTGATCTCGTCGATCCGTTGTTGCAGCAGGTTCTCCCGGCCGTACAGGTCGCGCCGCTGTTGCTCCCAGTCCTCAAGCGACTGGCCGAACTCCGTCTGACGTGTGCACAGGCTCTGCTCATTCTCCTGAAGTCGCAGCGATTGCCGTTGGAGTTCGACTTGTTGCCGAGCCAGCGCGGCCCGGTCATTCAGCAACTCGGCCCGACTGGCTGATAACTCTCCTCGAATCCGACTGACCTCATCCTGGTGCATTTGTTGCGCCGCCGCGTTCTCCTTGAGCGCCTGCAGGGTCGCACCGGCCTGTTCGGTCAGGGACGTTTGCAGTTTCTCGACAAGCGCGCGGCGTCGCTCCAGTTCCTGCAAGGCCGCGCTGCCATTGGCGACGCGAGAGCCGGCGACGGGAGGAATCGCTGCGGGTGCGGACTTGGCGAGGGAAATGACCGCAGCGGCAGACGGCCGTTCGGCGGGTGCCGGAGGTTGTCCACCCGGGAGGGGGGGGGAGTCGCTGGTGGCGATGGGCGACGGAGTGATCGACGGAGTGATCGACGGGGCGGCCGGTTCGTGAATCTCCCCGCTCACGGCTCGCTGCAGCGCCGCCACTTGTTCCAGCGGATCGGACGGCACCGTGCCGGGACGTCGTTCAATCCGGAACTCCACAGGACCGACGGCCAACCGTTGCCCCGGTTTGAGCACGGTCTTGCTGACCGGCCCATCGTTAATCCATGTCATCCGCGAGTGGGCCGTCAGTGTGGCGCGGCCGCTGTCGGTTCGAATCGAGCAATGGTGCGCGTCGACCCCCGGAACGGGAAGAAAAATGTCACAGGTCGATTCCGAGCCGATCTCCGTTTCTCCATCGGCGAGAACGGAGGGTCCGATCTCCGATGAGGAGAGGACCGGCACGAGCCAAAAGCTCTCCGCCGTCGCCGGGACCCGTTGTCGTCGCTGTTGCAGTGTGGGCGTGTCGATCATGAACGATTCCAGGAAATTGCAGCGTGAGTCGTGCTCCGGAGGACAAAACCGGGCCCAGGTGCACTCCAACGGAGCCGGTCTTCTGTCCACCGGGATCTTCAAACGAACTCGACCGAAATCCGACAACGCGCCGGAGGGCACCGGCGTTGCGAAGACGGTCGGTCATTCACACCAAAGGGAAATCTTGCCGGGTGCATGCTGTCCAAAGACAACATCCGCCGTTTGCATATAGGTCACAAACCGGGGCCGGTCAAAACGCGATCGTCGCCGGAGCCGGGATGTCGCAACCGGTTCCGCCGCATGCGAGGGATGAGGGTGTCGCAAAGCGTGCTCCACTGAGACCGGATGCCACCGGCTTGAGGCTCCTAACCATCAATGCCGTTGTGACTTGAGGCCGACTTCGCAGACGCGCGCGTGACGTTCTGCCGAATCGCCGGCGACTGCCCAACCGGTTGCGCGGGTTGCGCCGATCTTTGCGACTCTGCGACTTCGTCCGCCGTTTGGCAGGTCCCCGTCGACGGCCCGGAAACGATCGCCGCGGGTCAGCGTGGCTGTGAAATCTGCCCCACCGTTCGGGTGACGTGCGGCCGAAACGGCAGCGAAACAGGAGGGCGGCATTCGAGTCATTGGTCTCGCCAACGACGCCGAGACAAACGACGCTGAGACACTTGACCGCTCGCGCCGGGGGCGCAATCATCGATTCGCCCATTGACCCGCTGTCCGGGGAACGGATAATCAAGTCGAGCGGAGCCCCGTCGGTCCAAAGCGATTGACGGGCATCCCCTTCCGTCTTCCTCCCCATTCTCTGATCCTGATGACCAACTGGCTCGCCAAAGCGTCCGGGGCCATGTCCCGCGAGACTGAGGAACTGCCGCAGGAGTTTCTGCTCACCTGCGAATGCGGCCAGTCTCATCAAGGACATCGCCGGTCGAAGTCGCAGCGGATCATCTGCCAGATGTGCGGGGCGGCACTGTTCATCCTCCCCAGAAACATCTATCCGACACTGGAGCCGCCCAAACGAAAAACCAGGCGGAGGAGGCGGTCGTCATCCCGGAGAGGAGCACTCCCGTCATTGGCGACGTTTTCACGGGGCGTTGGGCGCGGAACGGCGACCGCCGGCCGATTTGTCGGGCATGTGGCGGGATCCGCTGTCCGTTCGGTCGCAGGGCGAATCGGGAACGCAGTCTCCCGCGCGCTGGGGTTCCTTCACGCGCAGATGACCCCGTTTCGTCTCGTGATCGCTGGCATCACCGTGATGCTGATTGTGACCGGCATCTTCGCCGTCCATTCCCGGAACATGGAACACGCCCGGGAAACGCTGCGTGTTGAGTTCGAGGCCGGATCGGATGCGCTGCAGAAGGACGACGCAGCCGCCGCGCGGGAGCACTTCGAGAAAGCGGCGGCGGCGGCGGACCGTCTCCGGTCAACCGACACCCGCTCGCGGCAGTCGCGTCAACTGCTGCACGAAACGACCGCCATGACGCACCTGTCCCCCGGATCGCTGCTGGAGATGCTGGAAGAAGCGGAGGAGATCGTCAGCGGCCGGCATCCGGAGCTTTGGGAGGATCGCTTCCGCGCGACCTACGCCGGCACTTGGGTCGTGCTCGAAGCGTCGATCCACCGGCCCGCCGATCCGGATGAGCTTCCAGCGGCCGGTTCCCACGAATCCTCGTCGATGGTGGTCGATCTGCCACTGGTCGTCGGCGAGGCCGGCCACTCGGTGCATGTGACAGCGACGGTGCCCGCCGCGGCTGCGCCGTCGTTGTCCGCAGAACCGCAGCCGGCGATTTTCGCCGCGGCCATCACCGGTTGCCGACTCGACCCGTCCGGCGAACAGTGGCACGTCACGCTGGACAGCGGGTCCGGCTTTCTCTGGTCGGACATCGACAACCTGCGGCGACTCGGCTTCCTGGAGTCCGATTGGGTCTCCGAGGAAGAGATGCAACACATTCTGGAGACGCAATCAAGGAGCCTGGGATCGGAATGAGCCTCCTGTCTGCCTACGCTGTAACTCTTCCCATCGGCGGAGTCCGCCGACCGTGGCTCGCGGTCTTGGCGGCGCTGATGGGATTCGTGACGACCGCCGCCGTTTCCCAACGGGCGGAAGCGCAGTCGGGGGCGTCGTCGATTCGGGAGTTCGTGGCGTCGAAGGACAAATGGCCCCAACTCGTCGGCCGCCCGCTCAAGCTGGAAGGGAGGTACACCGTGCTCAGCAAGACCGAACTGCGGTTCGCCGGCTGTTCGGTTCGCTTCCTGCTCCCCCAAAGGTTCCGGAAACCCCGGGGGGATTCGCGGAATCTGGAAGTTTCCGGGCAGTTGAAGAGACAAGCCGGACAACTGGTGTTCGTCGTCCGCAAGGTGATTCCGCAGCCGTCCGACATGGACGAACTGGACCGGCGGCGGGTGGCGATCGACACGGGCAAGCCGGACGAACTGTATGAGCTTGGGCACTGGGCCCGTGATCGCGGCACGTTCTACGACGACCAACAACTCCTCAGGGCCGCCAACCGCCTTCTGGAGAACGGTGTTGCCCGTGCTTTCGGGTTGCTTGATTCGGACGATGCGGAGGGGATGCGGTTGCTCGCGGCGAAAGCCGCGGAGTTCGGGTTCTCAGGCCGGCTGCAACGCGAGTATTTGCACGAAGCCAATCGGGCGGCCTTTGAAACGGAAAGGAAACGCAAGCAACCGGATATCGAAACCGTCCTCAACAACATCCGACGGGAGTTGCCCGGCAGCGGCACGCCTCTGCCAACGGAACAGCAATCGCTGCGGAAGGACTATCTCGAAGCACCGCGTGCCATCTATCGGGTTGCTGACGATGCGACGCGCCGCTTGCTGGACCGCATCTTTTTCGCTGAAGTTGTGCTCGCGGACATCGAACGGAATGCTGCCGATGACGGTCGTAACGGCTATCAGATCGCAGCACGCATTGAAAAACAGTTGCCCGAGCGACACGATCTGGCCGAGGCGTACCGGGATCGCGAACTCAACGACCTCGCCGGACGGATCGCGCAACTCACCCGCGGACAGGTTCTTGATCTTGCCGGAAAGTACGTGGAGCGGGAACAGCCGGAGCGGGCGGAGGACGTCAAGCGGCGATGGCTGCAGGCGCGCGCGCGGCTCGCCCAGGCGGAGGGCCCGCGCGAATTGATGGAACTGGGCGAAGAGTACCTGAACCTCCTGAATGACGAGCAGGGCGCGGCCCGCATGTTTCAGCGGGCCTACGACGCGAATCCGCAACTGACGACCGCTTCGGCATGGCTGGCCGAACATGGCTACGAGCTGCAGGACGGCCGCTGGGACCTTCCCGGCGGTGCCCGCAAGCACGAGCGGGACGATCTCACCGAGGCGATCCACGAGGGACTCGTTCTCAAAGGGATGACCGGCTCGCAAGTGAGAGCAGCGCTGGGGGGGGCACCGTCAACCGTCGTTCGCATGGCGACGGCCGGACGCATCTCGGAAATCTGGCTGTATGAAGAACTCCGCATCAGCGTCCAACTGACCCGAGGCAGCACTCAGACATCGTTGAACGTGCGACGCGTCACCAATGCCCCGTGAGCAACGGCCACGGACGCGACTGACGGTCGAATTGGGAGGTGATGACGATGCTCAAGTGTCAATCCGATCGTCGACAGCCGCAGATCGACACCGGCGCCGGTCGACGCTCCCTCGTGATTCCTCAATTGGCCCGGTCAGGGCAAACGTTTTGTTGAAGTTAGGGTGTCTCACTGACGTTGTCCGTCGCCGTTGGCTCCGGGCTAACTCCAACCCGTGATACCTGTTAGCCCGGAGGCAACGCCGACGGGGAATCGCCGGCAATCCCCCGATCGTAAAAAAAGCGTTCACTCTCTCGGCCCAGTGTCTCCGGCAGGGCGGTTCAACGATTGAAGCTGGGCAACCCCGTCACCCGAAGCGTCAGCGAGGGACGAATCGCTCACTCACGTTCGGTTCCTCGCTGACGCTTCGGGTTACCATTGAGCTTGTCCCGGTCGGTCTTCTCCCAAGTGAAACATTGAATGGCCCGGTGTCTCCGGCTGCAGAGTCGCTCGCGATTGTGTACTATTGAAGACGTCGAACGTGTTTCGCCGGATTGGTGAGATGGCCGGCCATCCGACCGACGCCCGCTGCGTGGGCTGTCGCCATGGGGCCGTCGGATGACGGTCTCCGGCTCCGGCCTCTGCGTTCTGTCCCGAAATCCTTGTTTCCATGACGGTTGAAGGCCCATGACACGCCGAATGTCGATGCTCGTGCCGGCCCTTTGCGTGGTGTTCGCGGGGTCCTTGATGGCCTGTTCGGTGCCCGTGTTTCGCTACGCGATCGAACACTGGCGGCCCGATCCGTACGTGGCGGTCGTCTTCCACCGGGGCGGATTGTCCGAGTCGCAGCAGTCACTGGTCGCGGGCCTGCAGCTTAATGGGGATGACGCTTCTTCCGCCGCCAATCTCGAAGTCAAGACAGTCGATCTCGACGGCGATCCCGACGACGGGATGGCGAAAATCTGGGAAGAGCAAGAGACCGAGTCGCTGCCGTGGCTGGTGCTCAAGGCGCCCGCCAAAGGGGGGCCTCCGGCGACGGTCTGGGCGGGTGAGTTGAGCGACGACAGCACGTCGCACCTCGTCACCTCGCCTGTTCGCGACGAGTTGAAGCAGCGTCTGCTCAACGGCGACTCGATCGTCTGGGTGTTTCTCGACAGTGGACAACAACAGGCCGATGATGCCGCGTACGAGGTGGTGCAGACCGAGAGCGAACGTCTCGAGCAGGTGCTCGAACTTCCGGAGATCGAGGAAGCGGACGTTGATGATCTTTCGGTCGACCCGTCCGCGCTGACGTTGAAGATGTCTTCGCTGCGGGTCTCGCGGGACGACCCGGCGGAGCGGTTTCTGGTAGACATGCTGCTGCGGGTCGAGCCGGATCTCGCCGAACCGCCGTTCGTTGATCAGCCGATGGCCTTTCCGGTGTTCGGCCGGGGACGGGCCTTGTACGCACTGGTCGGCAATGGCATCACGCCGCAGACGATCGAGGAAGCGTGCCGGTTTCTGACTGGTGCGTGCCAATGTACCGTGAAAGAGCAGAACCCGGGGGTCGACCTGCTAATCGCCGTCGACTGGGACCAGTTTATTGAGCCGATCATCCCGATCGACACAACCGCGCCCGCGCTTACCGGACTGACAGCGTTTGCGGAGCCCCAAGGTGCTGCGGCGACGGACGCTGCGGGTGATCAGGCAGCGGGAGAAACCGCCGCCGATTCAAGCCACTCACCGCACGGTATCGCCGGAACCGGTGCGGTCGCGCAGGACGAGCACCCGCCGAGTGATGCACGAGCCGACACAAAGTCTTCGCTCACACCGACAGCAGACTCCGCGGCCGGGACAGTCGTCGAACCGCAGGGTGCGGGCGCATTGACAGGTGCATCAACGGACGCTTCGACAGGTTCTTCGACAGGTTCTTCGACAGGCGCAGCCGCGCCGTCAGCGGGCATTGCCGGGAACGTGCTGTTGATGATGGGGTTGCTGACGATGTGTGTCATTGTGGTGTCGATGGTCTTTATTCCCCGGTCAAAGTGAATCGCGATGAGTGTGTGGCGGATGATGACGCGGGAAATCGCGCACCGCAAACTGAATTTTGGATTGGGGGTGCTGGCGGTTGCCGTCGCGATCGCCTGTATCGTGGGGGCGCAGTCGTTGCTGCAGGCCGATCGTCTCATCACTCAGCAGGTCCTGGCGGCCAAACAGGCGAAAGTCGAAACTGCGATTGCGGCCAAGCAGGCGGAGGTTGAGAAGGCGGGAGCCGCGCTGCAGGACGCTATGCGGAAGCAAATGCTCGGCCTCGGCTTCAACGTGCTCATCCTCCCGGAGGGACAGGACGTCAGCGAGTTGCTGCTCGACGGCGGGCTGTCCGCCACGATGCCGGAGGATTACGTCAACCGATTGGCCGAGTCCAAAATCGTGACGATCAATCACCTGCTACCCAGCGTGACCCGCCGCATTCACTGGGACGAGGCCGATCTGGACGTCATCCTGGTGGGCACGCGGGGCGAAGTGCCCATCATGCATCGCGGCCTCAAAAAGCCCATGCTCGATGCGGTCGCACCCGGAAAAATGGTCGTCGGCTACGAAGTGCATACCAAGCTCGGCCTCTCCGAAGGGGACACCGTGACTTTGATGGGCCGTGAGTTCACTGTCTCGACGCTGCATCCCCAGCGCGGCTCGCAGGACGACATGACGGTCTGGATCGACCTGGGGCAGGCTCAGGAAATGCTGGGCCTCGAGAATCTAATTCACGCGATCCTCGCGCTGGAATGCGGCTGTGCGGGGGACCGCATCACCAAGATTCGCAAGGAGATCGCGGATATTCTCCCGGGGACTCAAGTCATTGAGCGTTATTCGCAGGCGCTGACCCGTGCGGAGGCACGCAATTACGCCAAGCAGGCCGCCGAAGAGGCACTGCAACGCGAACAACAGGCGGGAGAAGAGTGGCTCGCCCGCGAAACAGAGGCCCGCACGGATCTCGAACAACGGCACGCCGGCCTGGCCTCCGTGCTGGTCCCGGTTGTTGTTGGCGCGTCGGCCCTGTTGATCGGGTTGCTCTCATATGTCAACGCCCGGCAGCGACGCGAGGAAATCGGCATCCTGCGGGCGATCGGCTTGCAGGCGCGGCAGATTATGATCGTTTTTCTCTCGAAGGCGGTCGTAATTGGACTGGTGGGGGGCCTGTTGGGGGCAGCAACCGGGTTGGCGGTGTTACTTCTCATCGGCGGCGACGATGCGGCATCGGTCCCCGCTGCCGAAGTCATCCGGTCCGGATCGGTCTCGACGATGTTGCTGATGGCGGTCGGATTGGCCCCGTTTCTTGCGGGACTGGCGAGTTGGATTCCCGGAGTCATAGCCGCACGACAGGACCCGGCGATCGTCCTGCAGGGAGAATAACGGACGATATGCTGAGCCTCGATAACGTTTCCAAATCATACGTCGGTGCCTCCGGGCCGGTTCGTGCTCTCGACACGGTCTCTCTCGAATTGGGCCCGGGCCGCTTCGTCGGGATTCAGGGACCGAGCGGTTGCGGCAAGTCGACCCTGCTGCTGATTGCCGGCGGCCTGATGCGGCCTGATTCAGGAGAGGTGCGGATTGCCGACACCGATGTGTATGCGTTGCCGCCGGATGAGCGGGCGACGTTTCGGGGTGAGACGATCGGGTTCGTGTTTCAGCAGTTTCACCTCGTCCCCTATCTCAGCGTGCTGGACAACGTGCTCGCCGCCTCGCTCGCGATCCGGTCGGTCGACCGGGAGAAGGTCCGCGAGCGGGCGAAGCGTCTGATCGATCGGTTCGGTCTGTCGGGCCGCATGCACCATGTCCCCGGCACGCTCAGCACGGGGGAGCGCCAGCGAACCGCCTTGGCGCGAGCCTTGTTGAACGAACCACGATTTCTGCTGGCCGACGAACCGACCGGCAACCTCGACCGCGAGAACACGGCCCTGGTGTTGGACGCACTGGCGGAGTTTGCGGAAACCGGCGGCACGGTACTGCTGGTCACGCACGACGAACAGGCCGCCGAACGGGCGGAATCCGTGCTGACGATGCAGCACGGGCATATCAATGTTGCCGTGCCGGGCTGAATCCGCGGATCTGTCCCGCCGCGAATGCCCCGCAGTTGGCCCGATTGCTTGCCCATCGGAGCGGCGCAGCCGTGGGAGGTAACCGGATTGTGGGATGCCGTCCAGCAGACCTCCTGCCGGCTTCGTCGGCCCAGACGTTGCAAACGACCTGAACCGCGTGCTGAACTCGTCAGAGTTCAGCACGCGGTTGTCTCACTGACGGGCGGACGTGACGGACTCAGGACGGGATCAGGATGTCGATGCCGTCGATGAAGAGCGTGTCGAACTCATCGAACTTGATGGTGTCGACTTCGCCGTCGATGGCGAATATCCAGTCGGCACCATCGCCGCCTTCGAGGTAGTCACTGCCGCTGCCACCGACGAGGATGTCGTCACCGGAGCCGCCGAGAATCTTGTCTTCGCCGGAGCCGCCGTCCAGGAAGTCATTGCCGTCCCCGCCGTGGAGTTTGTCGTTTCCGGCACCGCCGAACAGGTAGTCGTTGCCCGGGCCACCATACAGCGCGTCGTTGCCGGTCCCGCCAAAGATCAGATCATTCCCCAAACCGCCCAGAGCAACGTCGTTGCCCGCGCCGGTTTCGATGAAGTCATTCCCTCGACTGAACGACGCAGCGTCGCGGAGGAGGTCGTCGACCGTGTCGTTGACGTTTGCGGCGACGTCGGTCTCGGGGGGCAGGTCACTTTCGGCCAGCAGATCGCCGAGCGAATTGGGGCCGTCGCCGAGCACCAGGTCGCTGCCGGCGCCACTGAAGATCCGATCATTTCCGTCGCCGCCGGCAACCGCATCACGTCCGCCATCGGTGTCGACGAGATCGTCACCCGCTCCCGCGAAGACGAGGTCGCTGCCTTGGCCGGAATAAATGGAGTCGTTCCCGGTGCCTCCCTCGATGTAATCGTTGCCTTCGTTAATCAACGAGATGCGCATCAGATACTCATTCAGATCGGTCGTCTCGGCAACGTCCGGGAGAGGCAGGGTGTTGGGGCCGTCGCCCAGGAGAATGTCGTCCCCGGCACCGCCGTCGATCTTGTCGTTGCCGGCACCGCCGAAGAGCTCGTCATCCTGTTTGCTGCCGATGATCAGGTCGTTACCGACGCCGCCAAACGCGGTCAGCGCCCCGCCTCCCGCTTGAATGCGGTCATCTCCGTATCCGGCTTTGACACGCGCGACCTGCGTGACATCCTTCCCGATTTTGGCAGCGTCGTCCCCGGATCCCAGGATGAGCTCAATGCTGGTCACTTCGGCGAATGGTGCAGAGAACGTCTCCGCATTAATGGTGAACACGAGCAGGTCGCCGTCACGAAACACACTGACCAGATCGTCGCCGTCCGTGCCCGTGAGCCGGGCGTTTCCGTTGTCGTCAACGTTGAACGTGGGGGTGTCGCCCAAGTCGTGCGGAGCGACCGGAGCGACTTCTTTGGTATCCGTGGCTTGAAGTGCGGCGACATCACCCGCCCCCGGGTCGAGTGCGGCACCCACAACGGCAGACAGCAGTGTGCGATCTTCGAGGGCCTCGGCTGTCAGCGGTCGGCGTGAACGGGCGCGGCGGGCGATCTGGGCGCGGCGAAAGAACGTGGGAGGCAGCATGGGAATTCCTCTGATTGGGCCGGGGGATGTGGTCTCTGCGCTCGGTCGTGCAAGGACTCGAAACGACGCGCTGGTACGGAATTCCCAATGCATCCGGTATGCCAACTGTTTCGGCCACACGCTCACACCGGGCACTTAACATGTTTGTTTCAATGGCGTTCCATCCGTTTCTGCAGGGCGAGACCGCTTGTTCTCAAGGATTTGTGCGCCCTGGAACAAGACAGGCAGTTGCTCCCAGCGCCCTGACGCAGTACGCTGGAGTCCTCACATCAGAGCGATCTTTTCGCGGGCAGAACCATTTTCTGAGAGAGCCCTCTCCCTCACAGGTGGTGATCGCGTTGTGTGAACGGCCGTGGTGTAAGGGTGGGCCCTTTTCCGCTGCGTCACACAATCCCGATAAGTGAGCTGCCCACCGTGAAACACGCCCTGATTCTGCTCAACGGTCCGACGCCGGGAGCCGGTTTGACCCTCGATCCGAGCTGTGACGAAGTCACGATCGGGCGTGAGTCGAGCCGCACGCTGCCGATTGATGACCAGCTCTGTTCGCGGCTGCACGCCCGCATCTGGCACAACGGCACGGAATGGAAGCTGGCCGACTGCAACAGCCGCAACGGCACGTTCGTCAACTCCCTGCGCGTCGAACAGGTGGGCCTGCGTGCCGGCGATTTGATTCGCGTCGGCGAACGTCTGATGGCCTTTCGGCAGGATCCCAGTTTGGGAGACGCCGCCGGAGAGCCGGTGCGGCTGGAGTCGAGCACGTGCGTGGTCCGTGTCGCCGAGCCCGACAAACGCCGGCCGTTTTCCAGCCGGCTTTCGGAAGGATCGCCGGCCGCGATTCGCGCCGCCCCTATTCTGTGCCGGCTCTCTGAGCAACTGCACACACAGGACAGCCGCGACGATCTGATCCGCCTGACGATCGACGCCTTGAACGAAGGCATCCGGCCCGATTCCATCGCCGTCTGGCTGGTCGGGGTCGACGGACGCCTAAGACCTGCGGGCGGCACGCCCCCGGGACCGGGAGAGGATGTTCCCGTCTTTGCGAGCCTGGCGGTCGAGAACAACGAAGCCATGCTCGTGCAGCAGGGGCAGCAGGACGCCACCGCCAGCACAACGGCCGATGGTTCTGCCGGAATGGTGATCGGCGTCCCGATTCCCGGACGCAGCGGTCGCCGCGGAGCGGTGGAATGTCTCCGCCGGGTCTTGCACGGACCCTTCACCCAGGACGATTTGGATCTCGCCATCGCGATCGCCTGTCATGCCGGTGTCGCCCTGCAGAATCTGGAATACCGGGAGCAACTCGAACAGGCCAATCAGCAATTGCGAATGACGGTGAATGACCAGCACCGTCTCGTCGGCAACAGCCCGTCGATGCGGCAACTGTTTGACACCGTGGGCCGCGTGGCCCGCGTCAACAGCACCGTGCTCATTCGTGGTGAGAGCGGCACAGGTAAGGAATTGGTCGCCCGCAGCATTCACGAGGCCAGTCCCCGGTGCGCGGGGCCGTACGTCACCGTCAACTGCGCGGCCTATAACGAAACACTGCTGGAAAGCGAATTGTTCGGGCACGAGAAAGGCGCCTTCACCGGGGCCGACCATCGCCGCATCGGCCAATTCGAACGGGCCCATCGCGGGACGCTGTTCCTCGATGAGATTGGCGAAATGAGCCCGGCGTGTCAGGCACGGCTGTTACGAATCCTGGAAGGGCACCCTTTCGAGCGGGTGGGCGGCAGCGAGTCTCTGCATGTCGACGTGCGGATTGTCGCCGCGACCCACCGCAACTTGCGGCAGCTCGTCAAAGAGGACTCTTTTCGCGAGGACCTTTACTTCCGGCTGCGCGTGATTGAAGCCGCGATTCCGCCACTGCGGGAACGGGGTGAAGACGTCGTCGAGCTCGCGGTCCATTTTCTGGAACAGCTCCGCGCCCAGACCGGCCGCGGCCCGCTGCGCCTGTCAGAATCGGCCCGTTGGGCCATCACAAATTATCCGTGGCCGGGGAACGTTCGCGAACTCCGAAACGCCATCGAACGGTCAGTTGTGCTCGGAGAAGGGGATGAAGTCCTCGTCTCCGACCTGGCCATTCCGAATTCCGATTCGGCGACCTTGCCGCTGCTGCGCCCCATGTCGCTCGCTGAAGCCGAATTGCGGCATATCCTGAACGTGCTGGACATGGTGCAGGGCAACAAGTCCAAAGCGTGCAAATTACTGGGCATCGGACGTGGGACGCTGTACAAGAAACTGGAAGAGGCAACCGCCCTGAAACTCGCGCAGGCGTGACGTCTCTTCCCCGACAACCGTAACCTGCGTATCGCGCCCAGTGAAGGCGGGGTTGCCATTCCGGTGAAGGGTTTCGGGGCCGCGAAACGGCGTCGGGACGACCGTGAGATCGGTGCAATCGTCTCTTGAGAAACGCTCTTGCAGCCATCGCAGACCGGCACGAGCCGAGGGACGGCTTACGCAGCGGGCATCTTTTTTCGACGGCGGATGCGATACGCCGCACAGCACACCATTCCGATACCGAACAGGGCCACTGACGTGGGTTCGGGCACGACCGATTGTGGCGTGGGTGTCAAACTGGTCAACGCGGGTTCACCAAAGGCTGTCCCGTATTGGAAGGAAACATTCGAGATGTCGGTCATCGGGTTGAAGCCCCCGGCGAGACCGGTGAAGAGAAACACCACGGAGTGCCGGACGAACGGTTCCTTCCCTTTGACTTTCTTGTTCCCGGTGTTGAGGTCGTCGACGAGAGAAGTGAGTCCGTACTGCAAGCCATCGACGGCAGTCGGTCCATCCAGATTCGGACCACCAAAATTGGGGGTGCTCCCGAAATGGTCCAATCCCGAACTGCCGATCCCCTGATTGCCGGTATGGATCGCCGGCGTTGGGACCCCGCCTTTGTATTCCCACTCGCCGCCAACGTTTCCGGCAACCGGCAAAACGTCTGCCGCGCCGGGGAACACGACGCTACTGCCGGCGGCGATGATCGCAGAGAGCGGCGTCAATCCTCCGGGTGCGATGCCGGCTCCCGTGAAGAACATCCCCGTGAGAATGTCGGATGGGGCAAGCACATCACCACCGATGTTCGACAATGCCACTTGCAAATTGCCCGCCACCACGTCGAACTCAGCCGATGCCTTCAAGCTTGCGCCCGTCGCGCCATTCGTTCCCGATGCGGTGAACAGGATCGATGCCGCTTTGGCATGGGAGGATTCGACAATTCCTCCAAGCAAAAGAACCAGCGCAACGGTCAAGGTGACCAACGCGCGCAGCGTGCCGATCCGTTTCATGGCCCCGTCTCCCCGAAGTGGAGTAGTCAATTGGACCGCGCTCACGACGGTCCTTGCTAAGTGTGTGGGTTCCCCGCATCGTTGTCAATCGTTGCGGCAACGTTCTTGTTCCTTCGGGGTGCACGCGCGGATTTCGGTGCCACTGCTTGGCCGTCCGAGTTCGACGTGGGACACGGGTCTGGCACTGCTTTACCCAGACTCGCAATCAAATCCGAGTGCACCCGTCCCTTCGTTCCTTCGTGACACCTGCAAAACCCTTCAACGAGAGCTATCGTATTGGCATTCGAGGCGGAAACTGCAATCGGCTGAACTGCCTGGAAGCCCCCGTCTGCACCCTCTTCGCATGGAACCCCGGACAATGCGTGTCGGTCTGTTCATACCCTGTTACGTCGATCAGCTCTATCCGGATGTCGGGATGGCGACGCTGGAGCTTTTGGAGCGGTGCGGATGTGAGGTCGAGTTCCCGGAGGAACAGACCTGCTGCGGACAGCCGATGGCCAACACGGGCTGTTGGGACGATGCGCGGCCGCTCGCCGAGAAATTCCTGCGGCTGTTTGCCGGCTACGAGGCGGTCGTCTGTCCGTCCGGCAGTTGCGTGGCGATGGTCACGCATCACTACGAACCGTTTCTTGAGGGGCGCCCCGGATTTGACGAACTCAAAGCGAAAACGTTCGAACTGACGCAGTTTCTGGTTGAGGTTGCCAAACTCGACCGGCTGGAGGGGGTTTCGTTTCTGCACCGCGTGGGACTCCACAACAGTTGTCATGGGTTGCGCGAGTTGCGTCTGGGGAGTTGCTCAGAACGGAGGGAGCCGCCGTTCAGCTTTGCGCGGCAGTTGCTCTCGCTGGTGGAGGGAATCGAACTGGTCGATCTGGAGCGTCCGGACGAGTGCTGCGGCTTCGGCGGGACCTTCGCCGTGACGGAGGAGGCGGTCTCCTGCATGATGGGCCGCGACCGCATTCACGACCATCGGCAAGCCGGGGCGGAGGTCATCACGGCAGGGGACATGTCCTGCCTGATGCATCTCGACGGTCTCATCCGCCGCAACGGCGCGCCGCTGCCGGTGATGCACATCGCGCAGATTCTCGCGGGGCGAGAGTTGAGAGTTGAGAGTTGAGAGTTGAGAGTTGAGAGTTGAGAGTTGAGAGTTGAGAGTTGAGAGTTGAGAGTTGAGAGTTGAGAGTTGAG
>JAJDEI010000168.1 GCA_029259845.1 Planctomycetaceae bacterium
CGGCCGGCAACCCGGCCAGCTGCTGTTCAGAAATCGGCGGTCCTGTTGGTCGCTGCGACATGGAGGAGATGTCGCAGAAAACGCCATCTGTGAAAAGACGAATTGCTCACCCAACCTCGTTCGAGGTGTGAACGGTTACCATTTCCCCTGTCCCTACAGGGACTTCGTATACCGAATGCACACGTGTCGGGATGGGTCGTCATATGGAGCTATGCGGCGTTTGTTGCGGTAAGTATTCTGTTTCATTGGATGCTCTGGCATCGAAGTGAAGTACGTCAGGCTCAGCCTGACGATGATGGGGCAGGCAATGAATAGCCAACCGGACGTACCTGGCTCATGAGAGCGCGGCTTGCATTCATCGGACGTCCCACGTAGGGTCCGCACAGCGGACCCTACGCAGCTACCTACCTGGCTGGCCGTACCTGGCTGCACGTCGTCGTACGACCGTGAGGAGTGAAAAGTGGAACTAACACAGACAGCGCCAGCGAATCGTGAAAACGGGACTGGCAGCCGGGTCACTGGCCCTGCAGCGGATGCGGATGGGGGCAAGTCACAGAGGCGATGCTCGCTGTGGACCTGTCGGGGCTTCATCATGGTGGCGGGCGGCGGGCTCAGCTATAAGTTGCTGTCGATACTCATGCTGATCTCCGTTGTTGCAGCTGCGGCGGAAGCTTCGGACTTGGTCGATCTAACGCATGCGGTGATCGTTGTTCCGGACGAAGACACTGTTGTCGAGACGGCGCGGCGCATGCTCGTGGAAGAAATCGCTGCACGCACAGGGATCCATCTGTCCAGTGCCGCGACGCTCGGCGGAGGTGCGAAGCCCGCCATCCTCCTTTGTCGTGCTGACAAGGCCCCTGCACAGTTGTGTGAATTCGTTTCTGCAATGAAAGTTCCCGAAAAGGCAGAAGGCTTCGCCATCGCCGTTTGCAACACAGGCAAAGCCCCGGTCGTGGTGCTCGCGGGACGGGATGGACGCGGCGTCCTCTTCTCGGCGGGGCGGCTCCTTTTGCAACTGAGGATGAAGCAGAAACAACTCAAACTGCGGGCAGACTACTCGATCGCGACGGCGCCGCGCTACCCGCATCGTGGCCACCAGATTGCCTATCGAAACTTATCCCACTGTTACGATGCCTGGACGGCGGACACCTACGAGCAGTACATGCGAGAATTGGCCGTGTTTGGGGCGAATGCTTTTGAAACAACCTCCTTCTCTGTTGACGGGCGCGACGGTCCCCATGCCAAACTGACCGGTGGAGAAATGGCCGCAGCGTGGTCGAGGATTTGTGCCGATTACGGTTTCAGTTTCTGGCTATTCTCGACCGCGATCGGCGGCGAGGGGAAATCTGTCCCAGAGCAACAGGCGGCGATCGAATCTCGGCTGAAGATGCTTCGGGCCATCCCCCACCTCGATCACGTTTATCTCACCGGCGGTGACGGAGGGACCTCCCACCGTCGTCCCGACCTCATGTTCGAGTGGACGGGCCGGTTTGCCGAAGAAGCCCGGAAGATCCATCCTGGCTTGGGCGTTTGGGTTTCCAATCAGGGATTCGGTCCCGAACTGAATAACTGGTTCTTCGACACTCTTCAACAACAGCAACCCGAGTGGGTCACGGGCGTGGTCTACGGCCCGTGGTCACGCATCCTGCTGGACGAGCAGCGTGCTCGCGTGCCGCGGCAATATCCGATCCGGCGATACGCTGACATTGGTCACTGCCTCCGCGCCCAGTATCCCGTGCCAGGCTGGGATCGCGCCTTCGCACAGACCCTTGGACGCGAACCTTTCGCACCGCGACCACGAGGTCACGCCCGGATTCACAATCTCTTCGATGAATACGCCGATGGTTTTGTGACGTACTCGGACGGTGTCGGCGATGACGTCAACAAGTTCGTGTGGACGGCCCTGGGCTGGGATCCGGAGCGCGACCTTAACGACATTCTGCTCGACTACGCACGCTACTTTTTCGGCTGGGACATTGCCGAGCAGGTTCGGGAAGGACTGTTTCTGTTAGAGGAAGATTTCTCCGGATCGTTGGCGGAGAACGAAGGCGTCGAGAAGACGTTCGCTCTCTGGAGATCGCTCGAAGCGAATGCCGACGAGGCGTTGCTGGCTAACTGGCGTTTCCAGGAGTGCCTGTTGCGCGCCTATTACGATCAATACACACGGCTCCGGCTGCTCAACGCCAACGCGATTGAGGACCGCGCCCGAGTGGCCCTGCGCAAGGCCTCGCAAATGGGCGTCGAGCAAGCCATCACCACGGCGCGAGCGATTCTGGCCGAACCGGACCAAAATGACGATACAGACGCGCTCAAAGCACGTATCGTCGAACTCGGGAAGGAGCTCTTCGAAAGTATCGGCGCACAGTTGGACGTGCCGAATTACAGAGCCATGGGCCCGGAACGCGGCGCGGTGCTCGACTTTCTCAACACCCCTCTCAATAACCGGCTTTGGATCGAGGACGAGCTCGATGCGATTCTCAGCGGCAGATTCACGGCTTCCATGCCTGAGAATGTCGGATCTGGTGACGTACTCCTCACCCGGCTCGCACGCGTGACCGATTGGGAAGACCCCGGTCCCGGCGGCTTCTACGACGACCTGGGATGCTCGTGGAGCCAGCCACATCTGGTGAAACCCAAACCGTTGTGGGATGATCCGGCCGGCGTGACCACACCCCGCGAAGCACACGCTTTGAACAACGCGGACCGTCACCGCCTCTCGTGGCTCGATGTGGGCGAAGCATTATACGCCACACCGCTCGTGCTGCACTATGATGGACTCGATCCCAGCGCCGCCTATCGCGTCCGCGTCACGTACCTTGGCCGCTACGATGCAACGATCCGACTCGTGGCCGACGACGAATATGAGATACACGGCGCCTACGGCCACACCTTGGAAGGTG
The DNA here is from genome assembly GCA_029259845.1 of Planctomycetaceae bacterium. Lineage (GTDB taxonomy): Bacteria > Planctomycetota > Planctomycetia > Planctomycetales > Planctomycetaceae > JAHBXU01. The sequence continues at coordinate 2,901 of JAJDEI010000168.1, forward strand.
TACGCGACACGGCCGGCTATAGTGACAGGGCTGCCGTGATCATCCCCCCCCCAAACAGCCCGCCGCCGGTGGTCACGCCTCTCGAGTTCGTGATTCCTCGCGAAGCGACACAAGACGGTGTCCTCGATCTGACTTGGCAACGGATCACCGGTCGTGGAACGCAGGTGGCGGAGGTCTGGTTGATCAAGCAAAAAGCCGGGTAGGTCAGGCTTTGCCGGACGCGGGGGAGGGATGGTGTTCGGGGTGTTCCGACCAGGTTCGGTTGGGGCGGATGAACGAGAGGCGTGGGGCCGGCTCTGGCGGATGGAATGCGATGTGGCTACTTTGGACCGATGCCCAACGGGAAACGTGCCGTTGTTCGTGGCGGGACGTACTTTTTGACCGGGGCCACGGAACGAAGCGCGCCGCTTCAGTGCGAGACACCAGCACGGCCCCTGCTGGCGAGTTTCCGGCGGAGGCGCCTCCTGGATCAAGAAAGTGACGTAGGTCCGGCTTTGCGTGTGCCGTGAAAAGGCTTTGGGACTTCAGTGGGAGGTAGTCCCACCCGGAAACTGGTCGCTCCATCCGGTAGTCCTTGGGGCGGTTCAAGGAGGTAACGAATTGGACTGAAGCACTTCAAGAAA
>JAJDEI010000169.1 GCA_029259845.1 Planctomycetaceae bacterium
TGCCGATCGTCCCGACCGTTTCGAACCCCGGCTGCGAAAGCGGAGGCCAAAGCACTACGCCTACCTCCGCAAACCTCGGCGGGTCATCAAAAGCGAAATGGCAAAAGGGATTACGATAATTTAAGTGCCATTCGTCACATCACGTGACGGACGGGAAACGGAGTTTCTCGACGGTGCGTTCCCAAGCCGGAGCTCGGGAACGAGGGACGAAGCTTGGGAACAAGGAAGTAGGAGACCGCGACAATCGTGCGCTACGAAGCGGCTGAATCGGCGCCGGTCGCTTCATCCGCGTCCGCTGTATCATCGTCCGGCGGGGACGCCGCTTTGTCCGTCGACGTCAGCGTATACAGCGGGTTGCTGCCGAATTTCTGCTCGCACTTGGGACACTTGGCTTTGGCGATCCCTTTGCCTGCTTTGCCGCCGAGTTTCTCTTCCTTGCGGGCCTCCTCGCTCACCACAAGGCCGCATGCCGAGCAGAGCCAGCCGGCGAGCGTGAGTTCGATCTCCGGATCGGCCTCGTAGAACCCGAGGTACTCGAGGGCGCGGACCTTGGCGTTACTGTAGTGGCACTTATGCTCGGTGAAGGAATCGGCGAGCGGAATGCCCGCGTTGTGGCCGAACTCAGCCATCGAATAGAGCGAGCCGATGATCTCCGCGAACTCGCGAAACTCCGTGAGCGTGAAGGAGAGATACTGCGGCGGCTCTCCTGCTTCCAGCAACGGCAGTTGCACGGCGATTCGTCCTGTGCCGAACACCGGGATGCCGGCGAACAGCGACTCGTTCAGCGACGGGGCGGGCTGAACGATGCGGAGTCGGGCGATCTGGTCCGCGGTGAAACTCTTCTTTTCTCCGGCCGGCGCATCGGCAACGGATTTGCCGGCTCGAAAATGGCCGAGCAAAGCCGAGCGAGGATCGGCGTCGGGCGTCGCGTTCTTGTCGGCTTTGCTGAACAGCCCCCCCTTTTTTCCCTTGGGAGCAGCGAGCGAGGCGATGAGCATGCTGTCAGCCGCAAATCCGACTTCGACAGGCACGAACTCCTTCGCCATGCTGTCGGCTTTGAGCTTGAGCTTCTCCGGATGCAACGTGTGCAACCGACAGTCGGACATCCACCGTTTGTAGACGCCGGCGGAGAGGTGCTGCGGACCGGACGGCTTTTTCGTCTGTTTCGCCGCCTCTGCCTTTTGGAGGGCTTCCAGCTTATCCAGCAGGCTGATGCGCACCCGGGATGAGGCACCGAAGGTCAGCCGCCGCATTTCGCCGGTCCGCTCATCGCGAATCTGGATCCGGCACCCCTTGGGAGCGTCGATGAGGAATCCGTCGCGAATCTGTTTGACGCCTTCCAGCGAAGTCCCGCCGCCCATTTTCCGCTTGAGACTCTCCATCTCCTCCTGCGCTGCCAGTTGCATCAACACATCGCCTCCTGTGGCGACCGAGTGCGGGACATCGTCGTCGCCCACTTCTGACTCGGACGCGCCCCCAGCCGGTGGCGTTGTTTCCTCTGCTGGCTGATCGGTGTCCTCCGCAGAGGCCGTGGCAGCCGGTGTCTCACCCGACGGCGCAACCATGCCGCCGCCGGACAACTCGAAGTCGCCCTCTTCATCGTCAACCCCGGCGGATGACGGTCCCGCCAGCATGGCGTCCAGGTCTGGTGTGCCCTCGTCCCCAACCGGCGGACTATAGATGACCTGCTGCGGGCGCGACTGAATCTTCTGAAACTGTTGCTCCAACTCCGGCTTCAGGAAGCCGCCGCAATTCCAGCAGCGGACGAGTCCTTCACGGACCAACTCGCCACAGTCCGGACAGGGAAACTCGTTCTTAAGCGAACCGGTATCGCCTGATTGCTGTTGTGTCGTGTTTGATTCCGCCATCAGTCCCACATCCTGCCCGGTCGACCGGGAGCTTCTGTTCACAAGGGAATTGTCATTCTCACGCGACCGTCATCAGAGACCGTCACACCGCAGCCGTTCTTTGAGGTAGTCGCACTTTGAAGAAGTCGCTCGTTGAAGAAGTCGCTCGTTGAAGTGGTCCCGATCGACAGCATTCAACAATCCGAGTCGACGGACAGGTGACTCGGAGCCATCGATTTCGGGCCATCGACTTCGGGCCATCGACTTCGGGCCATTGACCGGAACCGGTTGCTCACTCCGCATGACTCTCACTGGCCCGCGGCAGCCGAAACCGCCGCACCACGGCCAGTTTTGGCCACTCCGGCTGTTCATGTCCCACTTCTCGCGGACCGGGTCTGTCGAGTCTATCATGGGGATCAAGAGAATTCAGCCGCGATTTCGGTTCGACGGCACAGATTGGCCGTTCTCCCTGAGATTGGCCCCACCCCGGGGTTGGCATGTTTTCCCAGCGCACGCAAACACCCGGTGTCTCGCGCCAGCACAGACGCGAAGAGCGAGGTCTCAACGGCTTATGTCCCCAACGATTCGCGAAATCATGAAACACCGGGTGTTTTCGCCCCAAGCCTCACGAGCACTCCGAGGGTGTGATTCTTTCTCAACGCATACCCAAACACCCGGTGTCTCGAATCTACGAGGACGCGAGCAGCCTGATTTCAGCGGCCATGGTCCTCAACGTTTCCCGAGATGATGAGACACCGGGTGTTTTCCCCGAAAAACTCATAAGCTCTCCGGGACACCCCGGCAACAAATCCGCAATTCCGGTCGAGTCTTCCCCGTTTCCGTATGCATGAGGCCTTGCGCCGTCGTAAGAAGCAGCATCGGACCGTCTGACCATGCCTTGAGGTGCCCCGTTGACGTCCCCCCTGCAACAGACGTTTCAGAAATCTCTCGAACGGCTCGACCCGCAACAGGAGCGGTACGTCGCCGGGTTAGTCGACGCCATCCTGACCGGTGCCCAGACCGCCGGAGCCAGCGATGTGCATCTCGTACCGGACCGCCGCGGGCTGCAAATGGACTGGCGAATCGACGGCGTCCTGCAACCGGTCGCCCACTTTGCAGACGTCGCCCCCAACGTCATCGCGCGGCTGAAAGTCCTCGCCCAACTGCTGACCTACCGCACCGACGTCCCGCAAGAAGGCCGGATTCTCAACCGGAACGGATCGTTGGAGTCCAGCCTTCAGGCTGCCCCCGCTCAAGCGCCCCCAAGCAGGCTAAAGCCTGAACTCCAACACCAGGATGACACATCGGTCGTCGAAATGCGGCTGAGCACGTTTCCCACACTTTATGGTGAGAAAGCGGTCGTGCGGCTGTTTGTGGGATCGGGGCGGTATCGACGGCTCGATGATCTCGGTCTGCCCGCTCACCTTGCCGACGAATGGCGGCGGCTGATCACCTCCACCAACGGCGTGTTGCTAATCTCCGGACCGGCGGGCAGCGGCAAGACGACGACCCTGTATGCGTCGCTGCGAGACATCCTGGACCACTCGCCCGAACGGCGCAGCATCGTCAGCCTCGAAGATCCGATCGAAGCCGAAGTGCCCGGCGTCGCCCAGTCGCAGGTCAACGCGACCGCCGGATTCGATTATGCCCGCGGGTTGCGGTCCGTGTTGCGGCAGGACCCGGAGGTCATCATGGTCGGCGAGATTCGCGACCGGGAGACGGCCGAGACGGTGTTTCAGGCATCGCTGTCCGGGCATCTGGTGCTGACTTCCTTTCACGCCGGGTCGTCGGCCGAGGCGGTCAGCCGCGTGAGCGATCTGGGCGTCGAGCCGTATTTGCTCCGCAGCGGACTGCTCGGCGTGCTCAGCCAACGCCTCCTGCGACGCCTCTGCTCCTGCGCAACGGCGTGTGACGACCCGCAGCAATCGCTCGCCCTGCCGGTGACCGATTTTCATGTCCCCGCCGGATGCGAACAGTGCGACGGGACCGGATACGCCGGTCGCATGCTGATCGCCGAGTTACTGCACCCGGACGCAGGCGACGTCGCCCGATCGATCCTCGCCCGAGCGGACGCCGCCCGGATCGAACAGCAAGCGGTCAATGCCGGCATGGAAACCCTGTTCTCACAAGCCTGCCGAGCGGTCGAGCAAGGCGACACCAGCCCTGCCGAAGTCCGCCGCGTCTTCGGCACCCGGAGAACCGAATGACAATGTCCACATCCTCGTTCCCAAACTGGAGTTTGGGAACAAGGGCATGACGCACGTTCCTTACGCCGAAGGCGTTCCACATCACAGCCCAGGATCGCGAACGAAGTGAGCGCACCCTGGGGGGATCAACGAATAAATCCGCAACCCTGAAAGGGTTGAACAATCGCCGATTCTTGAATGGGCAAGACTGAGTCTGGAAAGCAGGAACAAACTCCAACGAATTGGCTTGATCCGCCGTACACCAACAGGGATCATCATTCGTCCCCAGGCCTCTATCAACCGGTTCCCCATGCGACGCCCACGACACGGTTTCACGCTGGTCGAACTGCTGGTCGTTTCCGCCATCATGACGATCCTGGTCGCACTGCTGCTCCCGGCGGTGTTACAATGTCGCGAGGCGGCTCGACGAACGACGTGTAAGAACAACCTGCGCCAACTGGGCATCGCCCTGCAGACGTACTATGACCAGTTCGAGATGCTGCCCGCCGGCACGGTCAACGTGGACGGACCGATCCGCAACGAGCCGGCCGGTTACCATCACAACTGGGTCATCGCCCTGCTGCCGCACCTCGACCAACGGCCGCTGGACGGGCTGATCGACCGCAGCGTCGGCGTGTACGATCTCCGCAATCGCGAAGCGCGGCGAACCCGCATCCCGACGCTGCTCTGCCCGTCCGACCCGGCCAGACGCTGGGCCTCCGTCACCGGCGAGCGACTGGAGCCGCTGCTGACCAACTACGCCGGCTGTCATCACCCGGTCGAGGCACCGATCGACGACGATAACCGGGGAGTGCTGTTCCTCAACAGTTTCATTCGCATTCCGCAGATCGAAGACGGCACGTCGAAAACGATTGCCGTCGGAGAGTTCAAACGCGCCACAGACGACCTCGGCTGGGCCTCCGGCACCCGCGCGACGCTCCGCAACTGCGGAACCCGCATCAATGGTACCCCCGCCCGCATGGCCTACTATTCCGACGACCCGCCTGTCGGTCGGAACGCGGTCGGCGACGAGGCGACGCGCCACCGCAGCTTCGCCGCCGCACGCCAGCGGCTGCAGCCCGATGAACGGAACCTGCTCGTCGGCGGGTTCGGTAGCCCTCACATCGGCGGCATGCACGTCCTGATGGTCGACAGCTCGGTGACCTTTCTCAGCGAGAACATGAACCCCACGGCGTACAAGCAACTCGGCGACCGGGCCGACCACCAATTGCTCGAAGAATTCTAATCGTGTGTCGTCCCCATGCGTTTAGCCACACGCGTGGCGTAGTGGACCGGTTCCGGGACGACCGCTATCATGGCGTCCCGCTTGGCGTGGTGTCTCCAGAATGACCCCGCACACACGACTTTCCCGCCCCCGGGTGACCGATGAAGATTCACGAGTATCAGGCCAAACAACTGTTCGCGAAGGCGGGCGTGCCGGTCCCGCAGGGTATCGTCGCCAAGACGCCCGAGGAGGCGGCGAAGGCTTGCGACGAGTTGGGCACGGCGGTCTGCGTCGTCAAATCGCAGATTCATGCCGGCGGACGGGGCAAAGGCCGATTCAAGGAACACCCCGAACAGCCGGGCGTCGTGCTGGTCAAATCCGCTGAGGAGGCGCGGGAAAACGCCGCGCGAATGCTCGGCTCGACACTCGTCACCATTCAGACGGGCGAAGAGGGCAAACAGGTCAACACACTGTACATCGAGCAGGGACTCGACATCGCCCGTGAGCTGTATCTGGCGGTTGTCGTCGATCGCGAGGTCGGCAAGCCGGTGGTCATCGCCTCCGCGGAGGGGGGGATGGCGATCGAGGAACTGGCCGCCGAGCATCCGGAAAAGATCATCCGCGAACCGTTCGACCCGGCCCTCGGTCTGCAACCGTTTCAGGCCCGCAAGATCGCCTACGCCTTGGGGCTCGACGCCACGGCGGTCAAATCGGCCGGCCGGTTCCTGCCGAAAATCTGCCGGTTCTTCGTCGACAACGATTGCAGCATGGCGGAGATCAACCCGCTGGTCGTCACCGGCGACGGCGAGTTGCTGGCGCTCGATGCCAAAGTCACCTTTGACGACAACGCCCTGTTCCGTCACAAGGAGTTCGCCGAGCTGCGCGACCTCAGTGAGGAGGAGCCGAACGAGGTCCAGGCACAGGCGGCGGGGCTCAGCTACGTCAAGCTGGACGGCAACATCGGCTGCCTCGTCAACGGTGCCGGGCTGGCGATGAGCACGATGGACCTCATCAAACTCCACGGAGGCGAACCGGCCAATTTCCTCGACGTGGGCGGGGGAGCGAACGTCGATCAGGTGACCGAAGCGTTCCGCATCATCCTGGCGGACGAGCACGTGCGGGCGATTTTGGTCAACATCTTCGGCGGCATCATGAAGTGCGACACCATCGTCGAAGCGCTGTTGGGTGCCTACGACAAGATCGGCATCACGCTCCCGTTGGTCGTGCGTCTCGAAGGCACGAACGTCGAGAAGGCCCGCGAAATGCTCTCCGGCAGCGGCAAAGACATCATCACCGCCACCGACCTCACCGACGCCGCCAAGAAAGTCGTCGGCACTTTAAATGCTTGAATTGTGTACACTGAAGGCGGAGTTCGTGAGGAGACCGTCATGCTACAAGACCACTTTCGCCCACCGCTGTCAGATCGTCGAGGTTGGCATGGATTTCACAGCCACTGGGCGGGAGTGATCGCGGCGGACTTGAATCAGCGATTGCCGGAAGGATGGTGGGCAGAGCCGGAAGCTATCTTCGGAGTCGAAATCGACGTCGGCGTTGTAGAGGACGAATGCGGAACTACGTGGACATCGGCAAGTGCGCAATCGATCGCATGGCAGCCTCCCCAACCCAACTTGACGCTCGACTACAAAATTGATGAAGAGTCTGTCGAAATTCGCGTGCTGAATACGGGATACGGCCCCAGCCTCATGGGAGCGATCGAACTTGTCAGTCCTTCCAACAAGGATCGTCCCGAGACACGCGAAGCATTTGTGGGCAAGTGTCTGTCGGTTCTCAACGAGGGGGCGGGCCTAATAGTGATCGACATTGTGACAACTCGTCGGGCAGATTTATGTTCGCTCCTTCTGGACAAGATCGGGGCGACGGAGATCGAATCACCAGGGCCGTTGTCCGTAACAGCCTATCAAGTGGCTGCCGGCGAGACTGGCGGCTCGTCAATTCGAGTCTGGAGAGAGGACATCGCCATCGAAGGGCCACTCCCCACGATGCCGCTGTCACTGCGAGTCGGACCGACTCTCCCCGTCGATTTTCAAGAGACTTATCTCACAACCTGCCGACAACTCAGGATTCCCATGCCGGATGTGGTTGCCTCCTGACAAATCGGCGGTCTGATCGCGAGGGAAGACCGTGGCAACCTACCGCTTCAACTGGAACCCCGCCGCGTGGTTGTGGATGGATCTGTCCGAGCGGCTGCGGGAAATCGCGGAGACGGGAACCACGACGACAAGCTGGAGCACCGGAGGGCCGAAACGACCGGATGTTGGGGACCGAGCGATTTTGTTGCGCGTCGGTCGTTCGCCGAAGGGGCTCGTCGGGTTGGGGACAATTGTCCGGGAGCCGTACGAAGCCCCACACTGGGACACTTCGCGAGCCTCTCTGGGCGAACAAACGACGTTCGTCGACATCCGGTTCTCGCAGCTCGCCGCAGAACCGCTTCTCTCGGTCGACGAGTTGAAAGACATCCTCCCGGAGGAGCTGAACCTTTTCACGCAGTCGCCCTGCATGAGCGTTCCGGAGGAGGTGGCGGAGCGCATTGTGGATCAGCTATGATGCGACAACGTGTGCCCTCATGCACCCACGTGACGTAGCCCGTGGGATTTCTTGACCACTCACCGCTCACCCCTCACCATGTCCATCCTCGTCAACGAACAAACCCGCATCATCACCCAGGGCATCACCGGCAGTGCCGGGTTGTTTCATTCACAGAAGTGCCGCGAGTATGCGCGGGATGAATGCAGCCGCACGGAAGACGTGCTCGTCGGCGGAGTGACGCCGGGGAAGGGCGGAACCGAAGTCGACGGCTTCCCGGTGTTCAACTCGGTCAGCGAAGCCGTCGGGAAGGCGGGAGCCAATACGGCGATGATCTTCGTCCCGCCACCGTTCGCCGCCGATGCCATCATGGAGGCGGCGGACGCGGGAATCGAATTGATCGTCGCCATCACCGAGGGCATCCCCGTCCTCGACATGGCCAAGGCGGCCGAGTTTCTTGAAGACTACCCCAACTCGCGGCTCATCGGCCCCAACTGCCCGGGCATTATCACTCCGGGCGTTGCCAAAATCGGCATCATGCCGGGGTACATCCACAGCGCGGGCACAGTCGGCCTCATCAGCAAGAGCGGCACGCTCACGTATGAGGCAGCGTGGCAACTCGGCAATGTGGGGCTTGGCCAGTCAACGGCGGTCGGCATCGGCGGCGACCCGATCATCGGCACCAACTTCATTGACCTGCTGGACCTGTTTGAGCAGGACCCCGGCACGGAAGCGATCCTGATGATCGGCGAAATCGGCGGCGACGCGGAGATCAAAGCCGCCGAGCACATCCGGGAGCACGTCACCAAGCCGGTCGCCGCGTTCATCGCCGGCAAAACGGCCCCGCCCGGAAAACGCATGGGACACGCCGGAGCCATCATCTCCGGAGGGAAGGGGACGGCTGCCGAGAAAATCGAGGCGCTCCAGGCAGCCGGTGTCGAAGTCGCCGAAAGCCCCGCCGACATGGGCACGGCCCTCAAACGGGCCGTCGAAAATCACAATTAGCCGCGAGGCAACGCCGAGCACCGACGAGCCGAGTACCGGCGATGAGTGGTTGGGTGCATTCGCTCACTGGTGGGGGGGTGGCTGGGGCGATCTGACACCGATGATGAATCAGCCGCTCGGAACTCGGGGGCTGTGGACCGTGAACGAGCCACGTGACGGCCCCCGTGCTCCGTCTCAGGACACGTTTCCGCTGCCCCAACAGCGCCCCAGCCACCCTGAAATGAGTGAGCACCACCATCGAACGGATACACCCTGAGTGGTTCGCCCGCCCAAACGACCCTCGACATCACACGAAAAAGACGGCACAATGCGTTCTTTCCCGGGCGTTCTTGCCCGGAACACCTGACCGACACAGCACAAATGGGACCACCCCCATGACGGAAACCGCAACCGCCCCCGCCGCTACCGAGCCCTCCAGCGCAGCAACAGTCGAGGAGCCGTTCGACCGGGAAGACATCAAGGAGTTCAGCAGCGACGACGTCGAGGCGGGACGAAACATCTGCCGGATGCTGTCGATCTTTTTTTTCTATACGGTAATCGTGATGGGGCTTTCGACCTACGTCACCTACCGCTGGGTATTCGGTGATTGAGCGCATCGGCGGGCCGATGCTGATCGCGATCGGCCTTGCGATGATCGCCGGCCTGTTTTCCATCGCCCTGATGCCGGTGAACGACGTCTTCACCGCCGTAGGCCTGTTCATTGTGGTCGAAGGCTACACAATCGTTGCAATGTTGCTGATCACGCTCGGTCTCCAGCAGGCGCTCGGTCCGGACAGCCGATTCGATCGCTACCTCGCCCGGACCTGGCGGCGGGTGTTCGTCTTTGTCGCAGGCAGCAGTCTGATCGTGGCCGGTTGCTGGCTGCTCGCGGTGATCTGACGAACCCGGACGTGAACGGTGAAAGACACCCGGTGTCTCGGTCAAGGAGTCACGCGTCGCGCCGAATCACGCGCCGCCCCTTGAATGACGATCGCTTCCGATTCGAGACACCGGGTGTCTGCGGTCGCTTCCCTGGCGTTTCTCGCGGTGAACGGAGGTGTCCGGCAGGTCAGGGTTGACCGGTTTGGCGGGCCGGGCGAAACTTCCTCTGTTCATGTTTCATTCGCCAGGGAAGGACGGATGTCCCGGAGACCGCTGCGGATTTGGTTGGAGTACCTCGGCTTTCGCACCGTCGCTTGCTTGCTGCAGATGCTCTCAGCAAGACAGACGGCGCGGCTGGCCTCCGGTTTGGCCTGGATTCTGGTCGATGTGCTCCCGCGCAAATGGACGCGGTACGACGTCGCCTATAAGAACATCGCCTGTGCGCTGGGAGAGCGGACAGGAGCTGACGACGACGATTCCGCCCAACGGGACACTGTCTATTCAGGCACTGTGAAACGGCAAGCCCTGCCAACCTCAAATCTGACACCTCAAATCTCAGATCTCAGATCCCACCCGCCCTCAACTCTCAACTCTCAACTTTCCACTCTCCACTCTCAACTGTCTCCGCTGACGCCCGGCCAAATCCACGAAACAATCCGCGGCATGTGGATTCATCTGTTTCGGCTCGTGGGGGAGGTCGTGCAACTGCCACGGATGATGACGCTCGCCAACTGCCGCGAGGTCGTCGTGTTCCGGAATCGCAAGGTCGTCCTGGAGGCGTTTTGCACGGGGCGGCCGGTGATCGTGCTGGGGGGGCATTTCGGCAACTGGGAAGTCTCGATGGCGACGTTCGGCCTGTTCGGGATGCCGATGGGAATCGTCGGCCGCTCGCTGGACAATCCGCTGCTGGACGCCTGGTTCGCCAAAACGCGGCAGGCGACCGGCCATCGCCTCATCGACAAACGCGGAGCGGCTCCGCAGATGGCCGCCATGATGGGAGCGGGCGGCAACCTGGGCCTGCTGTGCGATCAGGATGCGGGGCGCAAAGGGATGTTCGTCGACTTCTTCGGACGGCCGGCGTCCACCTTTAAGTCAATCGCACTGATGGCGCTCGAGTACAAGGCAATCATCATCGTCGGCTACGGACTGCGGCTCCCGGACGACTTCGTCAACAGCCGCTGGGCACGATTCGAAATCGGCTGCGAAGAGGTCATCGACCCGCTGACAATCGAGGCGGACGACGAGATCCGCGAGATCACCCAGCGGTTCACATCCGCCCTTGAGCGAGCCGTCCGGCGGGCACCGGAGCAGTACTTCTGGGTGCATCGCCGCTGGAAATCCGAGCCGCGTCAGAAAGCCAAGCGGCGATCTCGAAATCGGGAGGGCGAGGCTCCTGCCGAGCCGAAACCGTCGAAAGCTGCCTGATGCATGCGGCTCAGCGGGAGTTCCGCCCTCACAAAACGCATTGCTCCGATCCGCGGTGAGCCAACTCAAGAAAGCGGGATGACCGACCATGCCCCAATCCGTCCGCGTCGCCCGTGTGAAGGAGATCCCGGCGGGCACCGGGAAGGAGGTCGTCATCGGCGACCGGTTGCTGGCCGTCTACCACCTCGACGACGGCCAGTTTCACGTGCTCGACGGCATCTGCCCGCACGCCGGCGGGCCGCTTGCCGAAGGGGCGGTCCAGGGAAAAATCGTCACCTGTCCCTGGCACGGCTGGCAATTCGACGTGACGACCGGCCGGCACTGTCTCACGCCCCAGATTCAGCAAACCCAGTACCCCTGCCGCATCGTGGGTGAAGACGTTTACGTCGACTTCCCGGAGGACGACGGCACACCCGGCTGAACTGCGAATCTGACGCATCGTGTGCTCTGTCCAGCTCAGCGCATGGAGTGGAAGTTCAGCCTTCAGGCTGCAGCCTGGTTGGAGTTCAGCCTTAAGGCTGCGGGAGCCGGTCCGGAAACTCCCCCCCTGAGTTTCGCCACCCAAAGGGAGGGCGAGGCTCCCGGGAAAACCTGCCATTGGTTGCCGGAGAGACTCTGGGAGCAGGCAGACTGCGAAAGCAAGCTGAAGCTTGAACTCCAGCGAACTCCAGCCTGGGTCAAAACTCCCATTGTTGGCCCGTCCGAGGGTCGATACAGTTCCGCCTTTCGGAAGGCAGCGGCCTGCGATTGGTCGCCCGCCCCGTTTCGCGGCCATTCCGTCACCGGCGTCAGCGCACGGAAGCGATCAGCCGACGGCGTCCGGCAACCCGCTGCCTTCCCAGCCTCGATTGAGCGCGGCTCAAGGAAGAGTCACCGATGAACACACCCGCTTCTCTCACCCACGCGCCCTCCCAGGCACCGGCTCACGCACCGGCTCGCACCCCGTCCCGTGCCTCATGGCTGTCGCTCCGCCGGCTCAAGCGGCCGCTGAAGTGGATCGTCGCGATTTCGTTGACGGTTACGTTCGTCCCGTACTGGCTGGCGTTCTACGTCGCGTGCGGATTGCTCGATTATTCCCGGAACACGGACAAATCCTTCTCGTCGTTGGAACGATACCTGTTCGGTAACGGCCTGTTCACATGGCTGGTCTCACCGTTCAACCTGCTGATGGACCTGCTCTGCGTGCCGTTCCGGAACAAAGGCATCTACCAACTCTCCGACCTGCCTGCTTCGTACCAGGAGGAAATCAACGGGATGATCGCGGCGGTGCACAAGCACAACCTGATCGGCCAGTTGGAATCGCGGCTGGGCAACGACCGGCGGGGGATGATGTTCTTCAAATGGTACGGAAAAAACGTGCCGACGTCGGTCGACATCCCCGAGTTTCACCGCCCCTTCAAGCACATCCGCACGATCGGCGTTTCGATCTTCAACAAGCGGCAATCCACCGGCCGGCACTTTGGCCCGCTGCGGGTGACGCTGCGGGTGCTGTACAACATCAACCCCATCGACAGCGACAACGTCTACATCCGAGTCGGCGACCACACCAACCACTGGCGGGACAACCAACTATTCATCTTCGACGACACGCTGCAGCATCAGTCCCACAACCAATCCGATGAAGTCCGTTATTGCATGTTCGTGGACATTCTCCGTCCCAGCCTCGTGCCGCGCTTGCTGAGCGCGATTCTGACCGGCGTCCGCACGGTCGTTGCGCCGTTCAACTCCGTGTTCTACAAGAAGTGGACGTTCGTAGAGTAGGCGGATGACAGCAGCAGTTTTTCGTTGACGATCGTGGCCAGATAGCGACTGGCCGCGGGCTTGACCGGACCGCTATTGTGGCATGCCCGAGAGAATTCCAGGCTCGTCAGTAACGCCTGAATGATCAGCCGCAATTTCCTGGAGGGAGTTGACTTTCGTGAGATTGTCTGTCAGCCTGAAGATGACATCAGATGAATGACGCCGTGTGCGCGGCTGCGATTTGTCGTTGATTTGTGGGGGCCGAACCATGAAACTCTCTGCGTTGACCGCCGTGGCGGCTCTCTTCTGGGGTAGCGTTGCTCAAGCGGTCCCGATCGTCACGTTCCAGAATTCGGCTGCGGGGGACTTTCGGGTCCAGTCCATCACCGGGTTATCGATCAGCGGAACCGACTACGATGTCGCCTTCCAGTTCGGCGGCAGTTACGATGATTTCGAGACGTTCACGTCGCAACCGATCACTTTTTCGACTCTCAGCTCCGCAACGGCTGCAACGGACGCACTCAGGGCCGCAGTCAATGCCGAAATGGTTGACGCCACTCCCACGACCAGCGGTGGAACGAGTACCGATTCCCCCGGCAATTTTCGGGTGCCGTGGAACACGTTCGGGACGACACTCCCCTCGTTGAATTTCATTGGCGCAACGCGTGTCGCTACGAACCCAATGTTCTATTCAGCCAGCAGTTCCTTCGCCACCAGTCAGGCGTCAGGGTCTGTCGGGAGCGGACATTCGACAGTCGAATGGGCCGCCTTTTCCCCCTCAACTTCCGCAGTGCCTGAGCCGGGGACGTTGACGTTGTGCAGCCTGCTGGCGGGCGTCGCAGGCCTCCGTTATTGGCGTCGGCGCCGTCGGGCAGCCGCATCAGCCTGAGCCGACACAAACTCGCCGTTCATTGGTCGTTCTCGGCGGGACTGTTCGAGAAGGGCATCCATAACATGCCGGGCAGCCGGTCCGCCTGCTGTTCGTCGCGGACGTCGGGCAGGCCGATCGTCATCTGCTCGTGCCCCGCTTCCGGCTGCGAGCGGTACGTCCCCAGCAGGTAGTCCCACCACGGTAGGTTGAAGCCGAAGTTACTGTCGGTCTCCCGCCGCACGATCGAGTGATGCACCCGGTGCATGTCCGGCGTGACGACCACCCGCCGCAACAACCGGTCGAGCGGGATCGGCAGGCGGACGTTGCTGTGATTGAACATGGCGGTCGCATTCAGCAGCACCTCAAACACGATCACCGCCACCGGTGCCGCACCGAGCAGGACCACGACCCCCAGCTTGACCACCCCCGAGAGCAGAATCTCCAGCGTGTGAAACCGCAGCCCGGTCGTCACGTCGATGTCGAGGTCCGCATGATGCACCCGATGCAGCCGCCACAGCGGCGGCACCGCATGAAACATCACGTGCTGCAGATAGATCGCCAGATCGAACAGCAGAACCGCGAGGACAATCTCCACCCAACGAGGCCATGCAACCAGATGCAGCACGCCCCAACCTCGCGCTGCCGCCACGGACGCCGCCCCGACCGCCGTGATGGGCATCAGCACGCGCACCAGCAGCGCGTTGACGGCTCGCAGCGAGAGGGAGTTGAGGGCCACCAGCGTCAGATTGCTGCCCCACCGCCACCCCCGCCCCGCCACCAATGTTCGCCGCGGGGCGAGCAGTTCCCACGCTATCATCAGCACCAGCACGCCGAAGAAGCATCCCAGGCGGATGCTGATCTCGGTCGTCGAAGTAATCTCTGCCAACATGCCCATCGCCGAATCATAGCGAACGGGCCCGTTTGCTGCGGTCGGCTCGTCAGTTCCCTTCAATCACCACCGGAAGGACCCTGCGTCGTCGGCTCGCCGTTCAGATACGACTGAATTCTGTCTTTGATTTGGTCGCGCACCTGGCGGAAGACGCTCATCTTTTCGTCATCCGTGCCGACGGCGTCCGCCGGATCCTCGAAGGGCCAATGCAGCGTCTCCTTCGCTCCGGAGAACACGGGGCACGATTCTTTGGCGTTGTCACAGACGGTGACAACCAGGTCGAACGGCTGATCCCGAAACTGGTCGAGTGACTTGCTCGCCCCCGCCGAGATGTCGATGCCCAACTCACTCATCGCCCGGATCGCCAGGGGATGGACGTAGCCCGACGGCTGGGAACCGGCCGACTCCGCCTCCCACTCTCCCTTGGCCAGCTTTTCCCACAACGCCTCCGCCATCTGGGACCGGCAGGAGTTTCCCGTGCAAAGAATCAACACTCGCCTCGTCATCGGTCAGGTTCGTCCTTCGGCGGCTTCCGGGAGTGTCTCCCGGGGAAACCAATCTTGAGTTTTCACACAGAATTTGACCAACATCAACATGAGCGGCACTTCGATCAGTACGCCGACAACTGTGGCCAGCGCCGCTCCCGAAGACAACCCGAAAAGCATGGCTGCCGTCGCGATGGCGACTTCAAAGTGGTTGGAGGCGCCGATCAAGGCCGTTGGAGCCGCGTTCTCATAGGTCAGTCCAATCGCCTTCGACAGCCCGTATCCCAAAGCGAAGATCAGTACGGTCTGCAGAAACAGGGGAATGGCAATCCAGAGAATCGTCAGCGGGTTGTCAAGAATGGTCTCACCTTTGAACGAAAACAGCAGCACCAGCGTCGCCAGCAGCGCGGCGATCGTCATCGGCGTCAGCGTATGCAGGAATCTCTCCCGAAACCATGTTTCGCCTTTGCTGGCGATGAGCCACTTGCGCGAGAAGTACCCCGCCACCAGCGGAAGGGCCACATACACGCCAATGGACAACAACAACGCCTGCCAGGGCACGGGCAGCTTGCCCACACCCAGCAGAAACCCGCCCAGCACTCCGTACAGGACCAGCATCGTCAACGAATTGATGGCGACCATCACCAGGGTATGTCCGTCGTTCCCTTTGGCAAGGAACCCCCACACCAGCACCATCGCCGTGCAGGGGGCGACTCCCAGCAGAATGCACCCGGCCAGGTAGCTTCTCCAAAGCGGAACCTCCAGCATTGGCACACCATCGACAACGACGACTTTTCCCGCTCCGTAGACGTCTCCGACGGAGAGGCCGGCCCCCAACGGCACTTTGACATGGTCGACTGCCTCCGGACCAATGAACCCCAGGAACAGCGTTCCCAGAAAAAAGCTGGCGATCGCATACATCGTGAACGGTTTGACGGCCCAGTTAATGAACAACGTCAGCCCAACAGGCCGCACTGTTTTGCCGGCTTTGAGGACTTCGCCGAAGTCGATTTTGACCATGATCGGATACATCATGAGAAACAGGCAGACTGCGATCGGGACGGAGACGACCGGAGCACCGTTGACGGAAACCGACATGCCGTCAAGTGCCCGGGCGAAGCCCGGCGCCAATTTCCCCAGAGCCATGCCGGCGACGATGCACAGAGCCACCCACAGCGTGAGGTAGCGCTCGAAAAAACTCATCCCCGAACCCGTGTCTTCCGGGCAACCGTTGTCCGCGGCCATTGTCCCAACTCCTTCAAAGATGCCGGTTCCCGACAACCTGTTTTTCACGGCGGACGACCAAGGAACTGGCCAGCACGAACAGGCCGGTCACTGCCGACGCGGCCAGGGACAGCCCATTCACGCCTGTTCGCAACAGCAGCATCAACGACACACTCGCCCCCATGATCTGTCCCGTTCCCAGCACGATGCGGATAGCGGCGATCATTCTTGACTTGCCCGGACGACGGGACGGGTCGGGAGTCTGTGGGCGCCGAATCAATGGCTGCATTGCCATTTCGCCATGATATGTGACAAAAAAACTACTTAAGTGCCGTCTGCCGCCCCTTCACATCGGACAGCAAAACGGTCTCCATGCACGAGAAAAACCCATCGAGGCATCCACACGTCACACGGTAGTAACTCATCGCACCCTCCTTGCGGACATCCACCAACCCGACCTCCTTCAGCACGGCAAGGTGTTTGGAGACCGTGGACTGGTCCGCTCCGACCTCATCGGTCAGGTCGCTGACGCACATTTCCTGCTCCTGGAGCAAGTCGAGCATCAGCAACCGGCTCGGATGCGCCATCGCCTTCGCGATCTTGGCACGCGCCTCGTATCGTTTGCGGGTCTTCTCATTCATGGCGAAGTTACCATATAGACATGTGCGGGCCGGCTTGTCAAGCGAAGTTCATCGCCGGGCGTGCAGCTTCTCGACAACGTGACAGCAGTCGGTCTGCTCCTGCTGCCGGCATTCTTCCAAAGCCGCCTTCAGGACGCGCTGCACGTGACGCAAATCCTTGAGGCGATTCTCGATGTCAGCGAGCCGGACCTCGATCAGCCCCTGGGCCGTTCCGCAGACAGGAAATCCGCCGGACCCGTCAGACAGCAGCACCTTGACGTCGTCGAGTGTGAGGCCCGTGGCCTGGGCCGCCCGAATAAACCTGAGCTTGTCCAGCGAATCCTCGCTGTAGATCCGGTAGTTGCCCGGGCTTCGGTCTTCCGGTTCCACCAATCCGATTCGCTCATAGTAGCGAACGGTTGTCGTGGGAACGGCGGCGGCTTTGGCTAGCTGGCTAATTGTCAACGGTTCGCTCATTCGGCTCGCCTCACCTTCATGTTGGCACTTACTTGCACCTCAGATACCGTGTCATGCCAAAAAACATCGAAACAGGCTTGACCTTACACTTCAGTGCAACGTCGATAATACAGATACGGCAATTGTTCGGCAAGACGATCTCGTTGCATTCCATTCACAAAGGAAGACGTTTCGATGACAACGCAAATCAACACGGAAAGGCGACTCCAGTGTCCGTCCTGCGGCAAGAAAGCCAAGCAGGTCAGCCCGGCCACGCTACGGGCTTTGCTCACCGAAGAGCACGCCGGCCAAATCGAGGGTGAAGGACATGCCTGTTGCGCCTCAAACGACGGTGATGAGACCGGTTGCCAACCGATCAGCGGGGACACCGGTTGGCGGTTCTGCGACTCGCAGAATTGCGACGTGGCGTACTTTTCCGAAGAGGGCGACACGACGTTTACAAAACCGCAACTTCGGGTTGCTGTCGGCGTGAAGGAAATGGCCGGTGAGCGTCCTCTCTGCTACTGCTTCGGCCATTCGATCGCCAGCATGAAGGACGAGCTGCGTACCAAAGGCCGTTCCGACGCCCTCGAAGATATCCGGGCAAAGATGAAAGACCCCGGCTGCCGTTGTGAGACGGAGAACCCGTCCGGCGCCTGCTGTCTGGGCAGCGTGGCCAAAGGAATCAAAATTGCGCAAGAGGAACTCGGCATGAGCGCGACCGACATTCCCGATCCCCCGGCTCCCGCCAAATCATCGGCCAACAAAGGCGAAAAGATTGCCAAAGTCGGGACCATCGTCTCGGCCATCATGGCGTCGAGTTGTTGTTGGTTGCCTTTGGTCCTGTTGGCGGTGGGTGTTTCCGGCGCGGGAATCGCTTCGACGCTGGAAGCCTATCGGCCGCTGTTCATGGTGGTCACGTTCGGTTTTCTGGGGGCGGCGTTCGACTTCACGTATCGTCCCAGGAAGGTCGCTGCCGGGGCCGGTCACGGTTGTTGCTCGACGGAAGCAGCCGGAGTGGACGACTGCTGCGCGCCGGCAACGAAGGGGCGATTCAACATGGTGGCGCTGAACAAGGCCATGCTCTGGGGAGTGACCGTGATGGCGGTTGCCTTCCTGTTCTTTCCGAGCTACGTCGGCACGCTCATCGGCGGTGATGGGAAGACCGTCACGGAAAACATGAACCGGGCCGCCATCACCGTTGAAGGCATGACGTGTGAGGGGTGTGCGGCTCTCGTTGCCAAGGCGATTCGGACTGCGCCCGGTGTGCTGGCGGTTGAAGTCGATTACGGAAAAGGCGAGGCCGTCGTCGGCACGGAAATCTGTTGTCCCGTGCCCGAGAAAGAGATTCTGACCGCCCTCGAGGCCGCCGGTTACCACGGGACGTTCACCGAAACGACAAAGGGAACGCCTGTCGATGCTGGCCGGCCATCATCCGATTCCGACAATCGCGTCCCCGAAGAAGGCGGGACTGCGTTACTCCCGACCGGGAATGAATCGCTTTTCCCAGCGGTTTTTCAAATCAACGGCATGACGTGTGAAGGCTGTGCGGCTGGCCTGTCGGATTCGATCAGCAATGTTCCCGGCGTGTTGGGGGTGCAAGTCGATTACCAATCGGGAAAGGCCGTCGTTCAGAGCAAAGACTGCTGCTCCGTACCGAATGAAAAGGTTCTCTCGGCCATCGAGACCGCGGGATTCGACGGACATGCCGTGGGTGAGCCGGAAGGGAATCCGGCCCCGGACAACACAGCGCGGGAGACCCGCAACCCAACTGACAAAAAAGGGGGAACGCTCATTCTCACTGATTGACACTCATCATCTTGACTCTCACCATCACGGGGATTTCGCGCCGACCGGTACTCCGTCGACAGCCTCTGTTCGGATCAGTGCTCTTGAGTGAAGATCCGTGTTCCCTTCCTCGGCTGGGCCACCCGCGTCCAGAAACGCGATGTATGTCGCGAGCCGTCCTCTTGCCACCATGAACCCGGACTCTTGTTGACGCGAGCGTACCATGCGCCACGATTTGCGCCACGACACCCTGCGCCCGCTGAGAAACCCCAGCTAGCGGCGGCGGAGATTGCTGAACCAGCTCTTTGCCGATGTGGGATCGTCCGACGAGTCGGACTCTGCATCTTCGGACGGTTTGGCGAGTTTGGCCTTCCGGTTGCTTCTCAGACGCGCCTCGATCTGCCGTTGCATTTCTTCGGTGCGGGACTGCACCCGGCTGAGGCGGGCACGTTCCAGGGACAGTTCGACCTCGGCAATGCGCAGACGGTCTTCCAGGTCGGCTTCCAGGTTCTGCAGCCGCTCGCGGAGTTCTTCAGGGGCGTTGTTGAGCTCCTCCCAATTCGTGGCTTCGCGCGTCCGATGCTGCTCACTCCGCAGACGCCGCGTGAGGAAACCGATGAATTGGTCGCGGACGTCGATGGCGTGTTCGAGCTGTTCGCGGCCGACGGATTCAAAATCGACCGGCTGCGGAAGCTCGACATCATCCCCCAGGCTGACGGGATCCCCCGGGCTGACCGGTGGCTCGGCAGCCGGTGCGTCTGTTGTGTCGTCCCCAGGCGCATCTTCAAGGGCGGGAGGGTCGTCGATCGCTTGCGGGGCGGTGCCGACCGGCGTTTCCGAAGCCCCACTGTTCCCGCTGAGCAACTGGGCCTTCATCGCTTCCCAGCCGGACAGAAGCTCTTCAGCGGTCTCGTTGTCCTCCTGAGCATCGCTGTATTGTGGGGGGGTGCCGTTCGGTTCGGCTGGCTCGACGCGAGGCTCCGCGGCCTCCGGCAGCAATTCACCGGGCGCGAGTCCGGAACCGATTGCCGATTCCAGCAGCGTGCGCATGTGGTCCAGCCTCGCCTCCAAACGGCCGAAGGCATCGCGCGGCTGAACGTCCCCCCACTGCTCCGTGACCGCAGACAGGTTTTCGATGAGCTGCCGCTGTTGCTCCAACATCTCGGAGGACGCCCCCGAAGCGCGTCCCCGTTTGGCGGACCCGGATCGTCGAGCACGGTCCAATTGCTCGGCAACCTCGCCCAAACGCTCGGTCAGCGTCTGAACCAGTTGGTCCTTTTCCTGGAGCTGCCGCAGGATCTCTTCCTGGGAGCGGCTCGTTTCAGTGACGTCCATGGTGCAAACTTCACAACGTGCGGGGTTCGACGCGCCCGATGACCAAAGCCAAGACATGCCGGCGGAGGAACCACTCAAGCATTCAGTCAGTCGTTCAACCAGACCGGCAACTCAAAAACATAGCTTACGAATGAACCTGGTGTGCGGCCCGTTCGAGGAATTCTTGGGGTCGCAGCATGACCAGTGGCCACAACGATGACCGCTGTTATTCCTGTTCCGCCAGCACTTCGGGATTAACCACATGTTCCGGTTGTCGGCCTTGAAGCACATCAACAATCTGACGGGCAGTCCTCTCGCGAAGTTCCCGGAGCGACTGCACGGAGACGAACGCCGTATGCGGCGTCACAACCACCCGTTCGTCCTGAAAGAGCGATTGGGACAAGTCGGGCGGCTCCGGCTCGAAGACGTCGAGGGCCGCTCCCCGCAGGCGGTTTCGTTCGAGCGCGTCCCACAAAGCGGCATGGTCGACCAACCCGCCGCGCGATGTGTTGATCAAACTGGCGGTTGGCTTCATCTTCGCCAGCGCGGCTGCATCGATGAGGTGCCGCGTGCCGTCATTCAAAGGCGCGTGCAAGCTGACGAAGTCACTCCGCGACAGCAGTCCGTCAAACGAGACCATTTCACAGCCCGTACCGTGGTCGTTTCCGGACGGCGTGTGGGCGATGACATCGAGTCCCATCGCCTGCGTTTTTCCGTGCAGGTTGCGGGCGATGTGGCCCAAGCCGACGAGCCCGAGCGTCTGACAGGACAGCCGCGTGATGGGAGCTGCCGCCCGTAGATCGTACTCGCCTTGTTTCGTCCGCAGATGGAAAAAGGCGATGTTTCGCGCGCAGGCCAACAACAGGCCGAGCGCGTGATCGGCGACCTCCTCGACACAGTAATCGGGAACGTTGGTGACCAGCATGCCCCGCGCGGTCGCTGCGGGGATGTCGATGTTGTCGAGCCCGATGCCGGTCCGGGCGATGATCCGGCAACTGCCCGCGGCGTTGATCACATTTGCGGTGACCTCCGCCCAACAGGTCGCGATGGCATCGGCATCCCGGGCCAGCGCGACGAGCGTCTCTTCCTCAGGATCCGGTGCTTCGACGACTTCGCAACCGACCGGTTCCAGGATGGCCCGTTCGATGTCCGAATCGGGCCACGGCCGGTCGGTGATTAGCACTCTTGCCGGCATCGGAATGTTCTCGGCAAACGAAGGTCACTGTGGCACGGCGAGGAATTGCTCGTAGGCTTCGGCGACCCGTCCCTCGGCGGCATCGCCCCGATGGATGTACATGCCGTACCGCAGCGACAGGCTCTCCCCCGGTTTGAGGGTGACCGGTTGCGCCTCTTGCGGTGCGTCGCTCCCCTTGGTGTATGCTTTCTCGCCAAAGGGGCTGATGCTGAACAGCCCATAGTTGCGTACATGATACCGGGATTTGCGGAAGTTGCCGGGATGGTCCATCAGCGTGACGCCGAACTGGTGGCTGCCGACCGGGCCGACGTAATCCACCCAGGCCGACGGCTTGCCCCAGGCGGCCGAGGAACCTTCATGCCCGTCCGCGTTGACGACCGGCCCTCCCGCCACCATCTCCCGCATGCTGTTGGGCAACCGGATGCCGAACAGGCCCTCTTTGGTATCACCGAAGGTGACATCGGCCGACGCCGCTTCGAACTGAATGTCGTAGACCATCAGCCGGTTGGCGAAGATACGGATCGCCGTCGTCTCCACCACCAGCGGTTGCCCGGACTCATCGAGCCAATGGTTGGTCACCTTCATGACCGCCGCATCGCCCTTGGGAGTGACAAGTTCCAGGCCTTTGTTTTGAATCACACCCCCTTCGTTCCAGAAGGTGATGCCGTTGACCTGGTCGACGGAGACCCAGACGCCTTTGTGGTGCGGATGGTCGTAGTAGCGCGGGTCTTTGCGGTCCTTGATTTTCGGCGGGTTCACGACGATTGGCCGCGTCACGATTACTTTTTCCGGCACGACGTCCTGCTGCTGGACCCAACCTTCCTTCTCAGGAATCCACAGCCACGGTGCGGCCACGTCTCCAACCGTCAGCACCTCGCCCGCTTCAACACGTCCGCGCCGTTCGTCGAACACGCGCAGGATTGCACCGCCCGCCGCGACCTGCACCGTGTCTCCCGGAGCGAATTCATTGTCCGGCGTCGTGCCAAGTTCGGACTTGAGAATCTCGATTCCCCCCGGTGCGGTGACCGGTGAGAAATATGGTTTCCTCCACTTGGAGTCGACCACGTAGACGGCAAACACCTCTCCGTCGATCGTGACCTTGACCGAGTCACCAACTTTCGAGAGTTCAACTTCCCCCGCCGAGATGAGCCCCGCCGAGACCAGCGAAGTGCCGGCAAGACAGCCCACCAACATCAACAAACGCGCCATGAGAATCCCCAGAAGTTCACGCCCAAATTACGCCCCGAAAGCCCACGGGCGACGTCCCGTGGGTCCCGTACTCGCTCACCGCTCAATCACCGTGCAGCTTCCGCAATCGTCCGGATGTTCGCAACATCCACTGAATCCGCTCGAATTCGTTGAGCCAGTCCTGCACGACGGCGTCGGTTTGCGAATCCGCGATTCCGGTCGAACAGGCCGCCCCTGTGAGCGACGAAGCCATCTGCCGGTATTTCGATAATGTGCGGTCGCCCGCCCGTCCGCAAAAGTAGCCGTCTTCGCTGAGAAAGACCACCGCCGGCACACGAGCCGCCCCGCACGTGGACAGAGCCTCCGCGAGATCCGGATTATCGTCGCGGTCGAAAAACCGCAGATGGATGCGATCGCTCGCCGACGCGAAATGGTCGAAGATGGGGCACTGGCTCACGCAGTCGCCGCACCACGTGCCAGCCATCACCAGGACCTGCATATCCCGTGTGAACGACTGCAACAGCGCCGTCTGCTCGTCCGTCAACCGTATCTGTTCATGGAAATCGCCCCACCGGCGTCGTTCCGTCTCACTGCCGTACTTTGCCAGAAAATCGGCGTAGGACAAACCGGTCTCAAACTTGGCCGCGTAATCCATCGGTGTCCGATCGTGCGTGAGTGTTCGGCGTTTCGCCGCACGTTTCCATTGTGCGGCGAAACGTCACATGCGATGTGCTGTTCGGTGATCCAATGTCACGGCGTTTGATCCGCACTCACGGTGCCGTCCCGGCGGCCACTTGTTCGAGACCGGGGGCCGCCTTGAAGGTCAGCACGGTTTCTCCCGTGTCGAGGTTCCACAGTCGGATCTCGCCGTCGTAACTGCCGCTCACCAGACGGGCGGTCGCCGGATGTGCCGCGATGGCGTACACCCAGTCGGTGTGCCCCTCGAACTTACGCACTTCCTTGCCGTCCTCACTGGTGTGCAGACGGACCGTTTTGTCGGCGCTGCAACTCACGAGCCGCCCGTCGGGCAGGGCGGCGACCTTGAATACGTCACTGCCGAACCCGCCGATTTCCCGCGTCTGAGCCGCCTTGTCGATCGTCCACAGCCGGATTTTCTTGTCCCGTCCCGCGGTGGCGACCGTCTTGCCGTCCGGCAGGAACGCCACGCCGAACACCACGTCGCCGTGTTTGTTGAACGTCACCAGCGCGTCGCCGGTTGTGGTGTCGAACAGCTTGGATGTCTTGTCGCGGCTGGCGGAGGCGATCTTCGATCCGTCCGGCGACCACGAAATATCCATCACCCAGTCGGCATGGTCTTCGATGACCGTCTGCTCTTCGCCGGTTTCAACGTCGAACAGCCGGATCGCGCGGTCTGCTCCGCAGGCGGCGAGCCGCGTGCCGTCCGGACTGAAGCTCGCCGCGAACATCGCATCGTCCGCGGTCACCAGATCGGCAACCACGGTCCCGTCGGACGCTTTGACGATCAGCACTTCGCCCATCTGGCCGGGCGTTCCCGCAGCGATCGCCATCCGGTCTCCGTCCGGATGGAAGTCGATATCCGAAATCCGCTCGGCAATGTTCCCGATGCGGCGGACCAGCGCCCCGTCGGACGTGTTCCACAACAGCACTTCATGGTAACCGGAAGTCGCCAGCAGCGCTCCGTCCGGGCTGAACGCGACGGCCGTCACTGGGATGCTGACCTTGTAGGCCTCCGGCGCGGCCGGCTGTTGTTGCTTCGGCATGATGCGAATCAGCGTTTGATCCGGATCGACTCCTGCATCGAGCTTGGCCCCCAGGGCGACCCAACGTTTGATCAACGCGATCTGTTCGCCGGTAAGCGGGTCCGCATCCTTGGGCATCGATTCGTCCTCCACCAGCAGGCAGAGGTTGGAGAATTCACCATCACCCGGATCGACCACTGCTCCCGATTCGCCGCCCTTCATCAGACCGGAGTACGACGCCATGTTGAGCCGTCCTTTGGCCGTACGGGTGTTGTGACAGGCGACGCACCGCCGATTGAACACCGGCGCGATCTCCTCCCGAAACGAAACCCACTCGCCCGCTTCCCGAAGCACGCTTTCGACGGCCCGTTGTTTCGTCACCCAGGCGAGCGTCGTGTTTTCCAACTGATCTTCCGCGGCGGCGAGTTGCTGGCGGGTCTTGTCCAGACTGGCCGCCAGGGCATCGACCTTTGGCTGCGTCTCTTGCACGCCTGTTTTCGCAGTTGCGAGGGTCTGCTCGGTCGCCGCCACGGTCTTCGCCACCTCGTCCGCCTTCTTCGCCGCTTCTTCGGCCTTCTTGACGGCTTCTTCCGCCTGCTTCTGGGCGGCGGCGAGCGCCTTCTCCGCAGCGGCCCGCGCTTCGTCCGCTGCCGCTTTGGCCGCGACCGCCGCCTTGGCGGCCTCCTGCTGCTTGGGGAGGTTCTCTTCGTCCGCCTTCAAGGACTGCTCGGCCTTCTTGAGTTCGCGCCGCAGATCGAGCATCTCTCGGTCGAGTTGTTGGAGCTGTTCCGTTGCCGATTTCACCTGTTCGGCGGCAGCCGCGCGTTGTTCCTCAGCGGCGGCGGCATCGGATTTCAAAGCGTCCAACGCTGGTGCTGCCTGCGGCTCGTCCTCGGCGATTCCGCGCGAAGCAGCAAGCCCCATCAGAACGGCCATCAACAGCGGAAACTGGAATCGGTGCGGCATGTCCGACCTCGTGGGAAGGAGAATCAAGCGGATGCAGGGGAGGGTGGGTCTGGAGTCAGGCCGCCAGCCGAACGGCCATGTTCCCAGCATCATGGACGCTGCGACGTCTGTCAACGCCGACGAGCAAACGGCCCGGCGCGCATGCAGGCAGCCGGCAGACATGTCCGCCGGCTGCGATCATTTTCAAGCCGCACACAGGACCGGGACGAGACCCGTTCAGTCCTTGCGGTGCCGGATCTTTGCCCGATTCCGCCGCTTCTTTCGACCGAGTTTCCGCCGCCCTTTGCCTGACTTCTTGGTTCCCATCGCCTGTGCTGTTCCTCGTCTCGTGAAGGGTCTGCTTGCAATCGTCCTGAGGCCAGCATGCCATCCTATCAACCCCGTGCCATCGCAGCAACAGGCGTCTCAAGTTTGTTCGGGGCCAACGTTTTGTTGACGCGGGGGCACCTCACCGACGTCGGCGGTCGCCGTTGGCTCCGGGCGAACAGCAATCCAGGATTCCCGTTAGCCCGGAGGCATCGCCGACGGCGAACCGCCGAAGATCCCCTCCCTTCGTGAAAACCACTTTCCCTTGGTTCGGTTTGCTCCGGGGACGGAGTGCGGCCCCACCCAAGACGTTCCGTGAACTCTGTCAAGTCTCTTTGTGTCCGGAATGTCATCAAGTTTCGCGATCCCGGATTCTCCGTTGTGAAGACAGGTCCCGGACGGGGAGAATGGAGTGATGGCCCACGGTTGGCCGCGCGACGCGATTTTCGGTCATCCTCGGGAGACAGCATGAATCGAATTGACTGGCGGAGACGTTTGCGGGAACGGTTTCAGGCACCAACAGACAGGCTATCCCGCACGGGGTGCGAGACGTTCCCTTCCTTCAGGCGACTGATGAAATGGCAAACGGCACCCTGTTCCCCCAACCGGCGCCGCCAGTCAGTGATGCGCCGCAGACAACCGCAACGATATCGCGCGGCCCGCTGACGCCCGTCGGTTGTGGTCCCCGTCGATCGTTTCGCCACGGGTGGCGGGGGCACGGCAAGGTTGTCCGGCCGTCGTGCCGCGTCGATCGCGGGGGCGGTGAGGCCGTCGAGGAGATCGTTCGTCGCCCCCGGTTTGGATCGGGAATCATGACCCCGCACCCCAACGAGCCCCCGCCACCCGTCGCCGTGTGCGGCTGTCGCCCCGCGTATTCACGATGCCAGCAGTTCGTTAATCACCTTGCCGTGCACGTCGGTCAGTCGGCGGTCGAGGCCGTTGTAGTACCACGTGAGCCGCTTGTGGTCGAAGCCCATCAGGTGCAGGACCGTTGCGTAGAAGTCCCACACCGTGACTGGGTTGATCTCCGCCCGCCGTCCAAATTCATCGGTCGCCCCATAACTGACGCCGCCATTCACGCCGGCGCCCATCATCCAGCAGGTGAAGCCGTCCGGATTGTGGTCGCGTCCGGTGGTTCCCTCTTGATGCGTCGGCATGCGGCCAAACTCCGTCGTCCACAACACGAGCGTCTCGTCGAGCAGACCGCGCTGTTCGAGGTCGGTGAGCAGAGCGGCGGTCGGCTGGTCGAAGATCGGGCAGTGTCGTTCGTAGTCGGACTTGAGCGTCTTATGGGCGTCCCAGTTGAGCAGCCCGTCGACTCCGGAGGCCCGCGAAGCGCAGTACAGGTTGACGTACCGCACGCCTCGCTCCAGCAGCCGCCGGGCGAGCAGGCAATTGCGCGCATAGCCCGCCTTGAGCGGGTTCGCATCGTCCGTGCCGTACGCCTGATGAATGGACTGCGGCTCTGAGGCCGTCTCCATCACCTCCGGGGCCGAGAGCTGCATGCGGGCCGCCAGTTCGTAGGCGGACATGCGTGCTCGCAGTTCCGTCAGATCCGGATGTGCGTCGGCGTGCCGCGCGTTCAAGAGATGCAGCAACTCCCGTGAGGCCCGCTCCTCATCCGCCGAAATCGCCGCCGGACGCTTGAGATTGCGGATCGGCTGTTGCGAACTGATGGCAATCCCCTGATGCCGCGCGGGGAGGAAGCCGTTGGACCAGTTGGCCTTGCCGTTGGGAGGCTCGCCGCGAATGTCGGGGATTGCCACGTAGGTCGGCAGATTCTCGTTGGCGCTGCCGAGTGCGTAACTCATCCAGGCCCCCGCACTGGGGAACCCCTCTTGCGGGTGCCCGGTGTTCATGAACACGCAACCCGGTCCGTGGGTGTTGGTTTTCGACGTCATCGAGTGCACAAAGGCGATCCGGTCGGCATGCTTCGCCATGTGCGGGAGCATGCTGCTGATCGGTTTGCCGGTCTCGCCTGCGGGAACGAAGTCCCAGGGGCTGCGCATCAGATTGCCGTTCTTCCCCTGAAAGGAGACGAAGTCCTCGGCCCCCGGCAGCGGCTGCCCGTGGTATTTCTCCAGCGACGGCTTGTGCTCCCACAGATCCATGTGGGACGCGGCTCCCGGACAGAATACCTGCAGCACCCGACGCGCCCGCGGCGGGAAGTGCGTCACGCCGGTCTGATGGGCCGCGGCTGTCTTTGCCGGCGCATCGGCCGCCAACAGATGGGCCAATCCCATCCCCGCCATCGCCGAATGGACGTCGCCGAGAAAACCGCGTCGATTGCTGGGAGGATTCTCGTGTATCATCGTTCTCTCGTCATTGTCTCAACAAGGTCTGTCGGCCGGCCATCGTGCGGAATCCGACTACTGGAGATAAACGAACTCATTCGCGTTCAACAACACGCGGCAAAACGCCGGCAGACCGTGCTGTTCGATCAGCCCCGCCGATGCCACGCGTTCCGCCGGGGCGGGGGGCCGCCCAAAGGCAAGGACGAATCCGTGCTCGGCCTGCGCGGAGGAGTCATCGGCACCGACATCCAATTCGATTCGCTCGGCGAGGGCAGCGGCCATGTCGAGCGTGAAACTGTGGTTCATCAGCGTGAGCGCCTGCAGCGGCGTCGTGGTGGCAGAGCGCCGCGGTGCTGCGAAGGCCGGGTCGGGACAGTCGAAATCGCTCATCAAATCGACCTGCGAGGCCCGCGCATTTTGGTGATAGACGGCCCGCCGATACGTCTCCGGACCGTGCTTCTCCAGTGGGACATAGGTCGCCACATTGTCCTGCAGGTAACGGTACAGGCGGAATCCGGGTCCGCCCATCGCCGTGTCGAGATTGCCGGTGATCTGCAGCATCGTGTCGCGAATCTCTTCGGCCGACAGACGCCGCGGGGGAAATCGCCACAACAGCCGGCTACCCGCATCGATCGACAAAGCCGCTTCTCTCGGGGCCGTTGATTGCTGGTACGTCTGCGACATCATGATCAACTTGTGCAACGGTTTGAGCCGCCACCCGAAACCGCCCTCCGCCTCCGGGGTGATGAGCCGCCGGGCGAGCCAGTCGAGCAACTGCGGATGCGTCGGCGGCTCGCCCATCGCTCCAAAATCGCTCGGCGTGGCGACGATGCCCGTGCCGAAGTGGTTTTGCCAGACGCGGTTGGTCAGGACGCGCGGCGACAATGGGTTGTGGGGATCGACGAGCCACTCCGCCAGCGCGGCCCGCGACTGTCCCGGGGTTGCCATCTCCGCAGACGGCGGAGCAACGTCTTTCAGCAGCGTCAGGCTCGCCGGAGTGACCGTATCACCCGGCTTTTGCGGGTCGCCGCCGACAAACACATGGAACGGACCGGCGGGCCGCGTGAAACTGCCGACCCACCAGACCGGCAGGGCGGGGACCTGGGCGATTTGACGGTTGATCTCGCCCAACTGCTTTCGCAGATCGGACAACTTGCGGCGCTGCTCTTTGGTGATGACCGCCTGTTCCAGCCGATAGCGCCGATGTGCCTCGTTGACCGGCTGACGATCGTGTGAATCGGCGACCGCTTTCCATTCCTCGCCGTCGGTCGACGTCTCGATACGATACTCACTCACGAATGCCGCGACGCCATTACTTCCGGCATCGCCCTTGCGATCGCTGGAAAAGGTGACGCGGCTGATCGTCTGCACATCGGCCAGTTCGATCGTCAGGTCCGGGGTGCTCGCAATCCACCGCGCGCCGAACCGGCCGTCGATGGTGAGGTCCGCGCTGTAGGCATCGGCAAAGTCCTGGGCGACGCGGCTGCGGCCAGTCGCCCGCCCACCGGCAGACGCTAACGCGACATTCCGCGAGTCTTCGCCGTCCGTCCAGACTTCAAACTCATCGACTCGGTAACCGCTGCGTGATCGGGGATCGTTCTCGGCTCCCTCAACGACCAACCGCACAAACTTCGCGGCCGTCGGCTCGAACGTTTCTTCGGTCGACGTTCGCTGAAGCGGCGGGCGGGTCCAATGCTGTGCGATGTCGGCCGCCTTGGCGTCAGCCCGCTCCCCAATCGTCTTTTCGAAGACGTTGATCTGCCCCTGCAGCTCGTCGCGGGATTTCGTGAGTGGGGCGAGTTGCTCGGTTCGTCGCTGTCGTTGCTCCGCCGTCCCGACTTCGCGGCTGCCGTGGGTCACACCGGCAAACGTTGCATACAGCGCGTAGTAGTCGGTCTGGTGAATCGGGTCGAACTTGTGATCGTGACAGCGGGCACAACCGACAGTGAGACCGATGCACGCTTCCATCGTGCCCCGGATGATGTCGTCGATCGTGTTCGCCCGGATCTGAGCCGCCTGGGCCGGGTCCTGATTTCCAACGTCATCGTACGGTCCACAAACCAGAAACGTCGTCGCCACCGCAACTGCCCGATCGTCGCCGCCGATCACGTCACCGGCGAGCTGCTCGCGCACAAACTGGTCGAACGGCTTGTCATCATTGAATGATCCGATGACATAGTCCCGGAACGGCCAGGCGTTGTTGATGATCTCGTTCCGCTCAAAGCCGCGGCTTTCTCCAAACCGGATGACGTCCAGCCAGTGACGGCCCCACCGCTCGCCATAGTGGGGCGACTCCAGCAGCCGGTCGATCAGACGCTCCCATGCACCGGGGGCGTCGTCCGCCTCGAAAGCCGCCGTCTCTTCCGGGGTCGGCGGAAGACCGAGCAGGTCGTACGTTGCGCGGCGAATCAAATCCCGACGGCTCGCCTGCGACGACGGCTGCAAGCCCTTCTCTCTCAGTGTCGCAACGATGAACCGGTCTACCGGATGAGTCCGCCAATCGGCAGGCGCGTCGGGGACCTCCGGCGGATCAGCATCCGCCAGCGGTTGCAAGGACCACCACGACCCGTCCGCCAGCGACGGCTCCCTCAGGACGACCGCAGCGGGCCAGTCGGCTCCTCCCGCGATCCACCGCCGGAGCACGTCGCGCTGTGCGGCGGTGAGCGGGTCCCCCTCCTTGGGCATCTCCGGCGGCTCATTCTCATCCGCCGGTGTGACGATCTCCAACAGATAGCTCTCGTCCGGGCTCCCCGGGCTGAGCGCGCCGCTCTCCCGCAGGTCGGCGGCGGTCGCCAGCGACAGGTCCCCCTTCGCGTTGCCCGGCTTGTGGCACTTCAAGCAGTGGTGCTCGAGGATCGGACCGACCTGTTTCGCAAAGTCGATCTTCACAACGTCGACTTTCGCACCGTCGACTTTCACAACATCGGCATCGTCGGCTCGCCCCCGAACCGTTCCGCACGTCGTCAGCACGATGGCAATAAGAACCCGTGTCGACCGACAACCAAACACCCGCATTGTGATACCTCGCGATCGTCCTGCACCTGTCCTGGCTCAGTCTCCAGCCTAGCATGCCACCGATGAGCCTGCATCCGCGAACTGCACC
Source organism: Planctomycetaceae bacterium (assembly GCA_029259845.1). Taxonomy (GTDB): domain Bacteria; phylum Planctomycetota; class Planctomycetia; order Planctomycetales; family Planctomycetaceae; genus JAHBXU01. Next base: position 31,254 of record JAJDEI010000169.1, read on the forward strand.
GCTGGAGACATTTCGGATTCTGAACGCGAACTGGACGTTTTTCGACAGATCGCAAAACGTTCGACAGAAGGAGATTCCCGGATTCGGGCGGATGAATCAGATCGCGGCGGACCCGCAGGAAATGATCCACACGACAACGGCGTCACAGTTTCGTTTCTTACGCAGGTTTCTGACGACGGGGGAGAACCGCGGAAGAATCCGAAGGCTCGGAAACAAGACGGGTGGCCCAGCCGGCACGGGACCGAGGGATTCGTCGGATTCGCCCGATTCGCCCGATTCGCGGTTCCCTGGCTTCAACCGCGAATCACGCGAATGCGACGAATGAAACTTCTCGTCCTTGCAGGCGAGGCCGCCTTCCTTCCGTGACTTCCGTGACTTCCGTGCGTTCCGTGGTTCCGGTCTTCTGTCTTTGGTTGCGGCCAGACGCTGCGCTGCGGACGTCCGTCCGATCCGCGTCATCAGCGGTCAATTCGTTCCGGTGACTCCGTCTTTGCGATTCCGGGGGACTCGCATCGGATTCTTGAAACTTCCCCGTTATATTCTGAGTCAATGACGCCTGAGGGAGTACTCAGGGTGCATCCGTTCGATCGTGGTGCTTGCCCATTTCCGGGTGGCCGGGGCGCGATTGAGACAACGAAAACTGTCCTCATTCCGAACGCGGGGGCCGTGGCGCGGTTCGTTCGCCGTCCACAGCCCCAGGGTTCTGCGCGAGTCGCCAATCGGCGATTCAGATCGCCCCAGCCACCCCACCATTGAGCGGTTGCACTCCGAGTACTCATGTCAATCACCTGTCGCCCAGGAGCCCCGCAATGCCTCGACCCACATGGAAATTGGTGACCATCACGATTCTCGCGTGCGGCGTTGTGCTCAGTGGCAACAGCGTCCAGGCCGATCACAGCGAGCGGCTCAACGAGCTGCTCAGCCAGGGAAAACTCGCAGAGGCAGAGACGGAGTTCACGAAGACCGCGAGCGATGCTCCCGACGACCAGCAGGCGAAACTGGCAGTCGGATTGGTGCAATTCGTGAAGGCCATTGAGGGCCTCGCCCACGACCAATATCGTTTCGGTTTGATGAGCCACCACGCGCAGAGGATGCCGATCGTGCGGCTGCCCGTGCCGGCCAATCCCGACCCGGAGCAGATTTCCTACGACGATGTCCGCACGCTCCTGAAAGACTTCGGGAAGCGGCTGCACGCGGCGGAACATTCTCTGGCGAAGGTCGACACACAGAACGTCAAGCTCTCCCTGTTCCTCGGAAAGGTTCGGCTCGACATCGACGGCGACGGACAGGCATCTGAGGCGGAGTCGCTGTGGAAAATGTTCAGCACAATCAACCGTGGTGTCCAGCAAGAGCAGGGGGAAGACTTCTCTCTCGGCTTCGACGGCGCCGACGTCCACTGGCTGCGGGGCTATTGCCATGTGCTGATGTCGTTCTGTGACTTCGGCCTCGCCTATGACGGCCACGAATGGTTCGAACGCTGCGGACATCTGCTGTATCCGGACGTCGAGACGCCCTACGAGTTTCTGCGCAAGGAATCACCTTCCGGGCCCGGGCGATTCGACACGCGTGACTTGGGCGATCTGATCGCGGCCGTTCACCTGCTCAACTTCCCCCTGCAAGACGCTGACAAGATGCGGTCAGCGCATCAGCATCTGCTGACGATGGTCGAGCAAAGCCGCCAGTCCTGGGAACGGGCCCTCGCCGAAACGGACGACGACCGGGAGTGGATCCCCAACCCAAAGCAACAGGGGGTGATCGGTCTCCGTGTCTCCCGCGAGCAGATCGACGGTTGGCACGAAGTGTTGGGCGAATTCGAAGCTCTCCTCAAGGGCGAGAAATTGATTCCCTTCTGGCGGGAGTACGCCCGCAATCTGGACGACACGCCTGACGTTCCGAAGGAAGGGACCGGGGTCAACCTCAAACGCTTCTTCACAGAGCCCCGAGATTTCGACCTCGTTCTGCTCCTCACCGGGACCGATGCCGCGCCCTATCTGGAAGAAGGACCGCTCAGCACGCCTGAAGCCTGGCAACGCATGGCCCGCGTGTTCCAAGGCGAATTCTTCGGCTTCGCCATCTGGTTCAACTGACGGAACTATTCGGCAAGTGATGCCATTTGTGACCGGGGCATCGTGTCGCCCTCATGGAGATCATTCGTGAATACTGTACTGCTCGCCTCACAGTTCCCTCCGAAGAACTTTTGGCTGATCGTCGGTCTCGTGATCGGCGGGAGCCTGCTGGTCAGCGGCCTGTCGTTCTGGATAGCAACCCGGTATGGCGGCTCACTGGCATGGGTGACGTGCGGCATGTTCCTCGGAGCCGTCATCGCCATGAACTGGTCGATCGGCCTGCTCGTGATCGGTGCCCCGCTCGGCGCGATGGTCGGGTGTGCTGCCAGCATCCTGCTCGCGTCATTTTGGTGACGTCACCAGTATCGTCGGGTGCGTGGGTGCTGGTGAATGTGATGCGTTCGATTCGCGTAGAATGGTGAATTAGTGCGGGCGGCTTTTAAGTGTAGCGTCGTCTGGACGCTTGTGGACGCCGATATGCCTCATAACCGCCCCGTAACGCCGCCAAAACCCGCTACACTTAAAACGATGCCGCACTAGCCCAAGTTCCCCAGTGATTGACGTAAGTGCTTGCCGTGTAACGGTCGGGCTGTGAAAGTCGTCACTACATTTCGGTTGGCTTGAGTTGGCTGGGCAGGGTCATGCGGAGGTGTCCGAGCAGGATCGCTTGAT
>JAJDEI010000170.1 GCA_029259845.1 Planctomycetaceae bacterium
GGCGTAGGCGGGAATTTCGATGCCGTGACAGACGCAGCCGATCGGCTTGTTGGTCTCGAAGAAGTGCCGCGTCACCCGAACGAGGTCCTCGTCGTAGCGGATGTACTCCGGCGCCCGCCCGCCGCTGAAGAAGATGCCGACATATTGTTCCGGGTCGATGTCGGCGAACGCGATGTCCGCATCGATCGTGTAACCTTCCCACTCCTTGGTGATCGTCCAGCCGGGCCGCGTTTGATGCAGCACCATCTGATACGTCCGCTGCTCCGGTGCCGCGACGACCGGCTCGAACCCGCCTTCGATCAGCCGGTAAAACGGGTACAACGTATCAACCGTCTCCGTCGCATCCCCAATGACAATCAGCACTCTGTTCATGATGTCCCCCCAAAGCCCACGGGCAGCGCCCCGTGGTGCGATGTTGTTTCAGCGCTTCAACAAACCTGCCGGATCATGGTATCCTAACAGGCACAAAACGTCACCGCCCCCGGAGACGTCCGCCATGTCCGCCGCGCCGCTCACGCTCGAATACGAACTCACGCAGGACGACATGTGGGCGTCGGTCGATCGTTGTCGAGCAAGGATACGGCCGTCCTGGCTCCGGCGGCTCGGTGCTGGCCTCGCGATGTGGCTGCTGATTGATGGATGGGACCGCCACTCTTGGGGGTTCACCGCAATGCTGTTGCTCGTCGCCTTGGAATTGTGGACATCGCCGCTGTGGCTCTATTGGCTCGGCTGGCTGGCGATGAAGTTCATTCCACGGCCCGATTACACCGTACCATTTCACATCGAGACGGACGACCGTGGACTGCGAGTCCGCAATCCCCCTCGGCAGCAGCCCAAGCGGTTTTGGTGGTCCCGGCTATCACGCGTCGAAGAATACGACTTTGGGATCGAGTTGTTCTTCGACCAGAGTCTTGTCGGTGACCTGGAGATCCCGTGGAAGGCGTTTGCCAGCGACGAACAGCGTCAGTCGTTTCTTGGTGTGTTGAATCAGCATCTTGGGAAGTGACATCCGGCCCCCACGAGGAATACAGTGTCTGCCGAATCATTGACGTTGGAATACGAAGTCAAATCGGCGGAGCTGTCGGCGTTCTGGCTTCGTCTTCCGTGGGTCCGGAAGACCGGCGCCGTTGTGTGTCTCTTTGCTGCTCTTGGCGAAGCTGCGGACGACCACTGGTGGAGGACAACTCTGTTGGTGGCGTTGTCGATGGAAATGTGGTTCCGGCAACATCTGTTGGTTTGGGTGGTCTGCAAATTGGCAGCATTGACAAAGCGAACGATTCCCGTACAGGTTGTGGCTGACGAACAAGGTGTGCTTGTTCACTATCACACCGGGCAGAAGACGTCTCCGACCCGCTTCTGGTGGTCGCGGCTGTCCGATGTCAGGGAAGATGACCTCGGGCTCATGCTCCTCTTTGACAGGAACTGGACCGGGTTGCTCATCCCGTGGAGGGCGTTCGAGAATGCCGAACAACGAGTCCGTTTTCTCCATAGGGCCCGTGAACACCACGAGGCAGCTACGCCGCCGAAAAGCGAGTAGCCCAAGCTGCTTGCGACGTCGCCTGCCGACGCGTCATTATGCGGCCCGTTGCGACGACTGCGGAGTCGCACGTCTTGCGGCGAGTTCCTCGTAGAGCGTGAGCGTCTCGTCCAGCATCTTGACGAGTTGGAACTGCTTGAACGGGGGGACGGTGGGCCGCTGTCCGTTCAGCACCGCGCCGACTCTCTCTTTGAGGGCGGCGGCATCCCGGAGAGGAACGACCCCGTCGGGATACACCGTCTGCAGGATCTCGCCCACGCCGCCGTGACCGTAGCCGATCACCGGCACGCCGAGTGCCAGCGGCTCCAGCGCCGTGCGGCCGAAGGATTCCGGCTTGGTGGACAGCGACAACACGGCGGACGAGGCCGCATAAATTTCGCGAATGTCGCTACGGTGTCCGAGGAACGTTACGTCGCCGGTCAGACCGAGTTCGCGGACCCGTTGGCGGACATCCGCCGCATACTGCTGACGTCGCGGGTCTTCGTCGCCCACGATGAGACCATGTGCGTCGACGCCGTCCGCTTTGAGGCCCGCGATCAACTCCAGGAAGCCCAGATGGCCCTTCAGCCGGGTGATGCGTCCGGCGAGTGTTAGTAACCGTTGGCCCCGCAGGTGGGGAAGCGCGGCATGCCATTTGGTGAGCCAACCGTGGCTCGGACGGTATCCATGCGGAAACGCGACCGGATCGATTCCGCGGGGAATCATCCGGACCCGCTCGTCCGGGACGTCGGGGTAGTTTGCGAGGATGTAGTGGCGAATGGACTCCGAGACGGCGATGACCGCCTCGCCGCGCGTCATGATGCGGCTGTAGGCGTTGACGGAATAACGCCCGTGAACGGTGGTCACAAATCGCGGGCGGCGATCCGGCGGGAGCGACTTCCACGCCAGCCATCCGGCCCAGGCAGGAACACGAGAACGGGCATGCAACACGTCGACTTGCTGCTCGGCGATCAGACGCCTCAGTTCGGGAACACAACGGAGCGTCAGGGGCGACTTTCGTCCAATGGGACGGGTGATATGGTCGCTGCCCCCAATCAGCAGTGGTTCGACGAGTCGCCCCCCTTCCGAGACAACGACCGAGCGATGCCCGCGCCGCACGAGTTCGTCCGCCACTTCGAGCGTCCCCCGCTCAACGCCGCCGCTTTCCAGCGACGGGACCAACTGCATCACGGTCAGCGGCGTACGGCTCATGTTGGGGGCAGTCTGTTCGGTACGAATCTGTAGAATTGCAAGGAACGGGTCGCCGAGCGGGAGGTTGTTCGAATGGCGATGTTCGTGTGGTAATCGCGGCCGCTTGCGGATGAGCCCTACGTCATGCGGCGTCCAACAGTCGCTCACAGACAATCCGCGCACAGCGGTCGGCCTCCTGAAGGACGACCGGCTCCCTTTGTTCAAAACGATGGGTCCGCCATTTGTCGAAAGGGATCACGGCTTGCTCTTCGACCAGCCGGTCGATGCCACGGATTACGCGGCTTGCCCGACGCCGCGGCACCGGTAGCAGTCCGACGTCCGCAGCGGCGGAGAGTGCTTCGTACACCATCGACACGCTGTCTTCGCTGACGAAGACCGTCCGGGCAGCCGCCAACTGTGCCGGCACCCACCCCGGTTGCGTCTCTTCAAACGGTATCAGGTGCAGGTTTTCGATGGGCTGTTGCTGAAGGCGACGCACGATCGACGGAGGTGTTCGTCGGGACGTTGTCAGAGTCCACTCGATCGCCGGCTCGCCGCGCATGATTTCCAAGACGTGTGAAGTCGTCGCCCGCTCGTCCCAGTTGTGATGCTTGGACGGTCCGCCGATCAACAGCAGTCCGCGGCGGTCGTCCTGCCGGGAAGATGGCCGCACGACGTTCAGGACGCCGCGGGTGCTGATCACGTTGGTGATGGCCACGTTGGTGTCAGCGACGTTGGTCGTGACTTCCGTCTTGTCGTTCCCTGTGGACGATGGGACGGGGAGATCGTGTTCGGGAATCAGGCAAAGGTCGAACCAACCGCGAGGGAGAGACGGTCGCATGAGGACCAAGAGCCGTCCCCCGTGCGCCCGCCGCGCGGCAAGAGCGGCGAGATGGGTCGAGTGCCCGGCAGCGATGATCAGATGCGGCGGCGGAAGGCTGCCGTCCGGGGAAAAGCGTCCTCGCAACCAGCCCAAGGCGGCTCGCTGCGCCGGCAGTGCGGGGATGAAATGGACGTCAAGCGGACATCGCTGCCGGAGGGACGCGATGAGTCCGCGCGTCTGGTTTTCATGTCCCGGTTTTCCGTCCGTGAGACACCAGACGACCCTGTTCGTCATTGGTCGGCCTCTTGGCAGGTTTCCGGCAACGGACATACGAACAACCGAACCAGAGGGCACGAACACGGGAGGACCAACAACAGTCGGTTTCAAAGCCGAAAGGACGTTTTGAGACCGCGAGGGCGAGTTTTCGAACAGCCTCGCAATCACTTTTATGCCGCTTGCTTGTGGGAACGGGCCTCGTAGAGCCGTTGATATTGCGGGCAGGTCGCCAGCAGTTGCTGGTGCGACCCGCTGGCAACCACGCGGCCTTCTTCCATGACCACAATCCGCGTGATGAAATCCAACAGGCTGTTGGACAGCATGTGCGTGACCATCAGCACGGTGCGTCCTGCAGCGAATTCCTTGAGCGTGGAATGGATCAGCGACTCACTCTGTGCATCGACGGCGGAGGTTGCCTCGTCGAGGATCAGCAGCGACGGGTCGCGCAGAATGGCCCGCGCCAGGGAGACGCGTTGCCGTTGACCGCCGGACAACTCGCCGCCCCTCTCGCCGACCGACGTTGAAAACCCGTGCGGCAGCTCATCGACAAACGATGAGACGTGCGCTTGCCGGGCAGCCGCCTCGATTTCCTCAGCCGTGGCGCCCGACCGTCCGTACCGGATGTTTTCATAGATCGAATCGTCGAACAGAATCGTTTCCTGCGTGACGAGCCCGATCTGCGCCCGCAAGTCCCTAAGCGCTGCCTGCTTGATGGGGACGCCGTCAATGCGAACTTCGCCCCGCTGGGGATCGAAGAAACGCGGGAGCAAATTGACCAACGTCGACTTGCCGCAACCGTTTTCCCCGACCAGCGCGACGACTTCCCCGGCATTGATTGTGAGGCTCACATCTTCGAGCGCGGCCCGCCGTGCGGGAGCCAGCCCACGCGTCGGGTACTGGAAGGTCACACTTGAAAACTCGATTGAGCGCTCAAGCCGCGGCAACGGCACGGGCTGTTTCGGATCGCAAACCTCCGGCTTGCGGTCGATCAGTTCGAAGATGCGGTCGATGGCCGCGGTCGATTTTTTGAGCTTGGAATAGACCGAAGACATCTTGCGGCACGGATCCAGGATGCCGGCCAACAGGGCATACATCAGTGACAACTGTGCGATGTCCATCGGCGCACTGGCGAGTCGAATCTCCCAGATCTCGGTCCTCCCGCGGAGCACGAGATAAGCCCCCGGCAACATGGCGACGAAGACCGCCAGCATGCCCAGCAGCTCAATCGTCGGCTTGGTGAGCGCGTCGATCCGCACGACCTTCATCGCTTTGGAGTAGTACTCCTTGTGCTCGCGGTGAAACTGCCGCCGATGATGGGGAGCCCCTCCGAAGGCGATTACGACTTTCAGCCCGGCGAACGTCTCTTCCAGCACCTTGTAGATACGGGACATGCTTTCCAGCATCCGCCGGCTCGCCCGTTTGAGCATCCGTCCGTAGTGGTAGAACACGTAGCCGAGGATCGGCAGGAAAATCAGCGACATCAGCGTCAGCCGCCAGTTGACCCACATCGCCAACCCAATGCAGACGAGCGCCTTGAGCGGCTCCCGGACGAGGCGTCCTCCCAGTAACGCCAGTCCAAGCGACATTGTCTGAAAGTCATTGGTGAACCGACACATCAGGTCGGCCGTGCCGTCGGCGGAAAGCGACTGGTAGTCGAGCATCAACACTTTCCGAAAGCACTGCTTGCGGATCGACATCACCACCAATTCGACCATGCTGCCGACCAGCACATCCTGAATGAAGATGAACAGCCCTTTGAGAGCCGTCGCGAACAGCAGGAGCACCAGAATCCAGGTGAACGTCTGAAACGCGTTGTTGGGAACCCAAGGCATGATCCGTTGCTGCACCCAGGCCATCGCCAGGTGACGCCGTCGTCGGTCGCTCAGGTTTCTCTCGGCAGAGACTCGCCGCTGCAGCAGCTTGACATTGACGGAGTCCGGCTCCGTGCCGGCTGCCTCCGCCTCGCGAATCTGTGCTTCAATGCTGTCGAGCTGACGCTCGATGTTGGCGAGATCGCCTTCGTAAGCCTCGATCGACTCAGCAACTTTCCCGTGGAGGCTCTCGTTCTCGAACAACACCTTGACGATTGGCAGAACGGCTGTCAGGTTGCCGCCCCAGACGACCGCTACAAGAACGCCGAACACCATCGAGAGCGCGAACTTTCGTCGGTGGGGCCAAACAAACGGAATCAGGCGGGCCAGACTTTCCACGGAATCCTTCCGGAACTGCAAGGCATGCGGGCAACGTCAATCCCTGACGTCTCTCAGTCGGCGGGATTAAACCGAGATCGGGCTTGCATGTCCAGACGGGTTGCTCATTTGGCGAATTCTGGGCGTGAAACGAAGATTAGGAAGACATCCAGGGAAGACTCCCGGTGTCTCGTTTGAGGAGTCGTGTTTTTCCCCGGACTCACGTTGCCGTGATAACTGGCGCGAGTTGCAGCTTCGAGACACCGGGTGTCTGATCGCATGGGGCGTCTGATCAGGCGAGCGACTGGGTGATGCCGCTCTCGAATCGCGCGGACCGAGCCCGGACCCTGCCGTCACCGGCTCATGCCAGCCGCCGGCTCGCCCGATACCCGTACTCGATGGCGAACCATTCAGCGTAACGCTCGCGGTCGCGGCTGTTGGTGTTGCGGGTATCGTTCACATGGCCGATTTCGTGGATCAGAATGTTGTTCAGATAGAAATCCTGCAGCGCGGGCAGCGTCCACTCCAACAGCCAATCATCGCCATCCTGACGCCATTCTCCGCCAAACATGCGGGCTTCGATCACTTGGGCCGGCAGCGGCGGGCAGGAGTAGCGCTCAACGAGGGAGGCTTCAATGGGATACAGATAGACCGTTGCTCCCCACTGCAGTCCGTAGAGCGGCATCAGGGCCCGTTTCCTGGTCATCGTGCTGAGCTGCACGACTTCGAGAGGCTGACGGAAACGGGCGGGCAAAGACTCAATTCTCCTCGCAACCTCAGCTGCTGTCACGGGATGGAGAAAACCGTTTCCGGGAGACTGCGTGACAATCTCAATGTGATCGCGGGCGGACGGTTCGTGCCAGATTTCTGAAGGACAGAACGGATCTCCCTTCGACTCCCGGTTCAGCCGCTGACGCGGCGTTGCAACACTGCTTCCCCGCTGCCGCGCCGCTCGGGGCGGGCCTGCTCGTCGCGCAAGCCGCGCTGTCCGGCGACGCGACTGTTGTCGGAAGTTTCGGGACATCACAGACAGCTCACTACGGGGATCAAAGCATGCCCGGGCGGGCACATCTCTCCGTCTCGTCGCCAGCCTCCGAGGCCGACAGCCGTCCGTGACTACTCCATTGAAAGGGGATCGAAGGATGACAGCCGTGTCTCCCCATCATACACGCAGAGAGTCCAGAAAGGCAAGAGAATTACGTTAACATGTTGTTTACCAATATGTTACAATGTTTCACCATGTCACGTGGTTCCCCGTCAGGATAGCCAACGTCATCTTCAACGCCCCACTTCACTGAGAATGTGGGGGTTCTGGGTTGTTTGCATGGCGCACCACTGGGCGACCTCTCCGTGAACGGAGGCACGGCGAATCGGCTTCCTCGTGAATGGACCGCCGATGACGCGCATCTGACGGAAGACACCCGGTGTCTCGAATCAGAGATGACCGCCCTCGATGAATTGGGGTTCCGATCGATGGGCAATACCGGATTGATCAGGTGAGACGTTGGGGGTCTTCCGTCAGTGCTTCCGTCGCCCGTGCCAGAGCTGTCATTGACCCGTCGCCCTCCCATCGGGGGACGAAATGTTGGAGTCGAGTTTCCAGACAGACTCTGGGTCGGGGGCAGACAGTTGGGGACGCAAGGATGACATCCCCCATCGGAGCCCGGAGCGTGAGCGACTGGTCGCCGCCGTCGCGTCCTTTTGTTGGCCGTTCGCTCAGGATAAAGTGGGATGCAGCGAACTGTTGCGATGCCACGGCACGCCCGCACCCGGAACACTCCAAGAAGGAATGGCTCTCCCCATGATCTCCCACTGCATGCGTCTCCTCTTGCTGGGGCTCGTTGGACTCTCATTCGCCACTCGGATTGACGCAGAGGACGAGCCGGGTTTCAAAAACCTCTTCGACGGGACGTCATTGCAAGGCTGGCGGGGGGATGAGACCTTCTGGCGTGTCGAAGACGGGGCGATTGTCGGCGAATCGACGGCTGAGAATCCCTGCCGAGAGAACACGTTCCTCGTCTGGGACGCGGGGGACGTTGACGACTTTGAGTTGCGGCTGCAGTTTCGCATTACCGGATCGGATCAGGCGAACTCCGGCATTCAGTTCCGCAGCTCGGAAGTGGATGGGCACATCGTCGGCTACCAGGCGGACATCGACCGGGCTGGGAAGTGGGTCGGCGGCCTGTATGACGAACGCAGTGCGCGAAAACTGCTCGCGGGGCGGGGCGAGAGAACGGTCATCGGCGAGAATGGTGAGCGAGAATCGTCTCCGTTCGCCTCTGCCGACGAGCTGTTCGAGCACATTGAACCGGACGGTTGGAACGACTACCGGATTGCCACGCACGGCGAACAGATCACCCTGTCGGTCAACGGCCACAAGACGGCGGAGATGACGGACCGTCAGCGGGATGAACGCGAACTGATCGGCAAACTGGCGCTGCAATTGCACTCCGGTCCGCCGATGAAGATCGAGTTCCGCAACATCCGTATGAAGCGGTTTCCATTGGAGGGACGCAAGAAAGTCGTGTTCCTCGCCGGAACGCGCAGTCACGGGTATGCCGCTCACGAACACAGGGCCGGCTGTCTGCTGCTGGCGGGCCGGCTCAACTCGGCTCGGGAACGGGACGGGCTGCCGGTCGTCGCGACCGTTTATTCGGGCCGTTGGACCGAGGATCCCACTGCTTTCGACAACGCCGATACGGTTGTCAGCTATTGCGACGGCGGGGCCCGCCATCCGCTCAACGAGCATCTGGCGGAATTCGACGAACTGATGGGCAAAGGCGTCGGACTGGTCTGCATCCATTACTCCGTCGAAACCACGAATGGAGAAGCGGGGGACCATTTTCTCGAATGGATCGGCGGCTATTTCGAGCCGCACTGGTCGGTCAATCCGCACTGGACAGCCAAATTTACGTCGTTTCCGCCCCACCCGATCACGCGCGGCGTCAAGCCGTTCGAGATTAACGACGAGTGGTATTACCACATGCGGTTTCGCCCGGAGATGGAGGGCGTGACGCCCATTCTGACCGACCTGCCTCCGCGAGAGACGCTGAACCGTAAGGACGGCCCGCACTCCGGCAACCCGTTCGTTCGCGAGGCGGTGCTCCAGCGAAAGGAACCGCAGCACGTCGCCTGGGCCTTCGAACGTCCGGAGGGCAAAGGGCGTGGCTTCGGATTCACCGGCGGCCACTTTCACGCCAACTGGCAGAACGACGAATTTCGCAAGGTCGTGCTGAATGCAATCGTGTGGACCGCGGGTGCCGACGTTCCCGAAGAAGGTGTTCCGTCCGAGACCCCGGCCGATGCTGAAATGGACGCGAACCAGGACTTCCCCAAACCGGACCCTCAGGCATCAGCCGATCGCCCACGTTCCGGCCGCCCGGGCCAGAGCAACACGTTGGAGTCCAGTTTTCAGGCTGCCCGGCGCGGGCTAACGCTTGAACTCCAACAGCCGGGCAAAGCCGAAAGCCGCGACATCGGCGACGCCGTCGCGCAGCTTGACGTGCATGAGGACCTGCAGGTCGCGTTGTTCGCCGGGGAGCCGGTCATGCACAATCCGACGAACATCGAGATCGACCACCGAGGCCGCGTGTGGGTTTGTGAAGCGATCAACTACCGGGCCTTTCGCAACGCAGACATCATCGGCGACCGCAAGGAAGGGGACCGCATCCTGGTCCTCGAAGATACCGACGGCGACGGCCAGGTGGACCGCGATCACACGTTCTACCAAGGGCACGACGTCGATTCGGCCCACGGAATCTGCGTGCTGGGGACCCCCGACGGCAAAGGGACTCGCGCGCTTGTTTCCGCATTGGACAAGGTCTTTTTTCTAATCGACGAGGACGGCGACCTCAAGGCAGACCGCAAGGAGGTGCTGTTCACCGGGATCGGTGGATCGCAACATGATCATGGAATCCATGCGTTTGTGTTTGGTCCCGATGGAAAGTTGTATTTCAACTTCGGCAACAACGGGAAGCAGATCCGCGACAAGCAGGGCGAGCCGATCGTCGACAAGGCGGGAAACGTCGTCGACGACAGCCGCCATCCGTATCAGCAGGGAATGGTTTTCCGCTGCAATCTCGACGGCAGCGACTTTGAAACACTTGCCTGGAACTTTCGCAACAACTGGGAAGTGTGCGTCGACTCCTTCGGCCGCATGTGGCAATCGGACAACGACGACGACGGCAACCGGGGCGTGCGCATCAACTATGTGATGGAGTACGGCAACTATGGCTACAAGGACGAACTGACCGGTGCCGGATGGCGGGAGCCTCGCACTGGCTGGGCCGATGCGATTCCGCTTCGGCATTGGCATTTGAACGATCCGGGCGTCGTCCCCAATTTGTTGCAAACCGGCGGCGGCTCGCCGACCGGCATTTGCGTCTATGAAGGCGCGCTGCTTCCGGAATTGTTTCGGAACAACTTGATCCACTGCGACGCCGGGCCGAACGTGGTGCGGTGTTACCCGGTGCAAGCCGACGGAGCCGGGTTCAAAGCCGAGAGCGTCGACGTCCTGGTGGGGACGCGGGACACGTGGTTCCGGCCGACGGATGTGTGTGTCGCCCCCGACGGGTCGCTGATCGTTGCCGACTGGTACGACGCCGGTGTCGGCGGGCACCGGATGCAGGACGTCGAGCGCGGACGGCTGTTCCGCCTCACACCGAAAGGATATGACGGCAAGTACCGCGTGCCCGACCACGACTTCAGCACCCCCGAAGGAGCGGTGCAGGCGCTGCGCAGCCCGAACCCGGCCACCCGCTATGTCGCTTGGACGGCGCTCCATGCGATGGGTGACGCCGCCGTCCCAGCGCTCGACGCCATGTTTCGTTCCGACCCGAACGAACGAATGCGGGCGCGTGCCCAGTGGCTGCTCAGCAAGACGCAAAACGAAGCAGGCATGAAGGCGATGTTAGCCCCCCTCAAACCGACCGACGAATTCACCGACGAGCTGCGAGCCGTCACGTTACGAGCCATCCGTCAAAGTGATTTCGCGGGGACACTCCTTCCGCAGGGGATCGAGCGTTCGCCCATTCTGCGACGCGAGTTGGCGATCATGCTGCGAGGACATCAAAGCCAAGCCTCCAGCGGAATCTGGGCACGAATCGCACAGTATCACGTGGCCACAGACCGCTGGGAGTTGGAGGCGCTCGGCATCGGCGCGGACGGCAACTGGGACGCGCGCCTGGCTGCATGGCTCGATCTCGTCGGCGACGATTGGAACACCCCCGCCGGGCGGGACATCGTCTGGCGGTCGCGCGCGGACCGCACACCGCAATTGCTGGCGGAGATCATCCGCGATCCGTCGACGCCGCCGGACGATCTCCCGCGGCTGATGCGTGCCATTGACTTTCAGTCGTCACCGCAAGCTCCGGCGGTGCTGGAGACGCTGGCCACCGCTTCGTTGGAAGATGCCGCACAGACGCTGTTCGTCAACGCGGAAGCCTTCGACCGCCTCCAGGGAGCCGACCTTGCTACCCGCAGCGATCTCCGGGCGTCGCTCAACCGTGTGTTGGATCAGTCTCGCGGGACGGAACGGTTCGTCAAGCTTGTTCAGAAACTGAACGTGCGCGACCGGGACGACGAATTGCTCGCGATGGCGCAGCACGCTCCGCAGTCGCAACTCGCGGCGGATGCAGTCAACGTTTTGTTGGCGCGTCCCCACCTTGGACCGCTGAGAGAGGCCGTCTTCGGGGATGACGTGCAGGCCGCCGAGGCGGTGTTGGCCGCCATCGGCACCGCTGCGAGCGGTCGTAGTACCGGCCTGCTCCAGGAATTGATGGGCGACGAGGACCGTCCGCTCGCTGTGCGCCGAGCCGCCGCGAGGGCTCTGGGACGGAGCAACAGCGGGGCACGGCTGCTTCGCGAACTGGCCGAGAAGAACGATTACGACGAACGGCTGCGTGCGGCGATCGCCAGTGCCCTGCACGCAGCCGAGGATCCCGCCATCCGCAAAATCGCCGCATCCCTGTTCCCGCTCCCCGCCGCCAAGGACAGCGAGCCGCTGCCGCCGCTGAGCGAGTTACTCAATCGCAAAGGAAACATCGACAAGGGCCGCATCGTGTTTCATTCGACCGGCACCTGCACCAAGTGCCACGTCGTCAACGGCCTCGGTCGGGAAATCGGCCCCAACCTCTCGGAGATTGGCAAGAAACTCTCCCGCCCGGCCATGTACGAGTCCGTGCTCTACCCGTCCGCCGGCATCAGCCACAATTACGAATCCTGGTCCATCGTCACGACCGAGGGCGAAATCCTCAACGGGTTGCTTGTCAGCGAGACGGCCGACGAACTGCAACTCAAGGACGTCAACGCCATCGTGCATACCGTGAAGACCGACGCCATCGAACTCCGCAAGAAGCAAGACGTCTCCCTCATGCCGGCCGACCTGCAGAAGGTGATGTCGGCCGGCGACCTGATCGACGTCGTCGAATACATGACCACGCTCAAGGTTCGCAAGCAGTAGTCCGGATGATTCCGGCAGGCGATTGCCGCGGAGGGAGCGGAGTTCCCCTCGGCAGGGGCGAATCCCCAAACGAATTCGCGGTCCGGGCTCCGTCTCCCGTCGTTCTCAGGGGGCCGGAATCGGCGGGTGCACGGAATTGGAATCCTGGAACAGCACCTGGTCGTCAATGATTGAACAGAAACTCGCGGCTGGTGAGGATGGCCCAGCAGATGTCTTCCAGAACGACCCGTTCGTCCCCCGTGCCGGAGGGGGGCAGCAGCGCGAGAAACTCCTGCCGCTCCGGGTCTGTGGGATAGCGGGCAAGACACGTGAGGTAGAGTTCATCCAGCAAGGCCGCCTCGGACATCCCGGCGTGCCGCAACTTGAGAAGCGCGCCGACCCGATTGTCGGTCGCAGCCAGTTTGTCGTTGATGGTCTTGCCATTGGAGAGATGCAGCACCTGCACCATACTCGGTTCGTCGGAGCGTTCGCACTCGCAGGTGATCCGCCGTTGGTTGCGGCCGAACGTCTGCAGGAAATAGTTCTCGACCGCCGAGTCGTATAGTTGAATGGCGCGGGTGCCGGCCGGGTAGAAGTCGGTCTCCTGACGGTCCGCACCGTCGAAGGCGATCTTGTCGAATGCCGACGGCACGCCGGTCACTTGGACGACCGCGTCGTGCAGCACCTCCGCCATCATGCGGCGCGGATAGTACCGCGAATAGAAACGGTCCTCGTCACGGTTGCCGGGGAGCGGCTGACTCGATCGCTGGTAGGCGTTCGACTGCAACAGGACTCTCATTAACGCCTTCAGGTCAAAGGACTGCCCGACAAGGTAATCGGCGGCCGCCTTTAATAATACTTCGTTCGTTGCCGGGTTCGACACTCGCATATCGTCGATCGATTCCACGAGGCCCACGCCAAAGAAATTCGCCCACACGCGATTGGTGATTGAACGGGCGAAATAAGGGTTCTCCGGAGAGGTGAGCCAGTCGGCCAGATACGCGCGGCGGTCGGTCGGATCGTCAAACGGGATCGGCTCCGCATCCAGAGGCGTGGGGGGTTGCGGTTTGCCGGTCCGGGGTTGCACCAGTTCGCCCGTCTCCACCACATACAGCGTCCGCAGCCCGTCGCCGTTGCGACCGTCCCCGCCCCAGCCTTTGGCCCGCACGCGGGAGAACAGGTTGGCCATGGCGTAGTATTGGTCGTTGGTCCATTTCTCCAGTGGATGGTTGTGGCATTTCGCACAGCCGATCGACAGGCCGAGAAACGCCTGACATGCATTCTCGGTCATGTTCTCCGGATCCTGATGCAGCGAGAAGAAATTGGTCGCTCCGTTCTCATAGCTGCTACCGGTCGACGTCAGAATCTCACGGACAAACTGGTCCCATGGCGTGTTGGCGGCAACCTGCGCATGGATCCACTGGTAATAGGCCTTCAAAGCCTTGGGGCGGAGCAGGTTGCCGTTGAGCATGAGGATGTCGGACCACTTGTAGGTCCAGAAATCGACGAACTCCGGACGGCCCAGCAGTTCTTCGATGAGTTTGTCGCGTTTGTCTTCCGATCCGTCGGACAGAAACTGCTTGACCTCATCCGCCGTCGGCAGCGTGCCAATGGTGTCGACGAATACGCGGCGAATGAACTCCGCATCACTGCACGGGGCCGACTTGCGGAGGTTCAGGCGGGCGAGCTGCGCGTCGATTTGCTCATCAATGAAGTTGCGAGGTTCGCGGGCGTCTGCAGTCTCCGTATCGTTTGTTCCCGACTCAGTGCTCCCGTAGGGGACCGAAAGCCGGGCGATCGCCAACTGGGACGCGTACCATGCGACGATCGCCCCTTCTCCGGGCCCCAGCACCGTCACCCGGCCGTTTTCATCGACGCCGGCGACCGCTTCATTCGACGAAGACCATTTGACCCAACGCGTGACGTCGCGAGTCTGGCCGTCCGTAAAGTTGGCATGCACGGCCATCTGCTGTTCGCCGCCAACAGTCTGCGTCGATTGCTCAGGAACAATTGCCAGCGATTCGACGCGCGGATCGTCTTCACTCGGTGGCGCGGCCCCGTTGGCAATCCATTCGGCAATGATGCGGTATTCGAGCGAGTCGGTGTCGAGCCGCAGGCCTCCCTTGTGGGGAATCGCTGTCGATGGCTTGGCGAGGACCAGACTCCGCCCGGGGTCGGACAGCACGACGCGTCGCCCCTGATTCTGCTTGACGATGTTGAAGTAGTCCGACTGCGGATCGTACCCCCGCAGCGACAATCGAAACCCGCCCTTGCCCGCCAACGCCCCATGGCACGCCCCGGAGTTACAGCCCCGCTTGGCGAAAATGGGCAACACGTGATTGCGAAAGTTCCACGCATCGGTGTCGGTGATTTGGGCGACGGCGTTCGTGTCGTTGCTGTCGGACTCTTCCGCGAGCGATTCGACGAACGACGACTGACTGAGGACGAGAATCAGGGAGAGAGTGATCGATCGGTGCATCGGCAATTCGGCCTGTTTCGGATGTTTTCGCGGAGCAGTCCCGTGGCGGATCAGGTTTGTTGGCTCAAGCATTCGTGAAACGCTTCCATGACTGCCACGTCATCGTCACGAATATGGTCCACTGCGAATTGAGCCGCCGCTTCGAGCGGGAAGCCGGGAAGCTCGGCACTTTCCGCGGCAGGTTCGTATTCGCCTTCGCTCAAGTGATGAACGGCGATGCGATTCTCCTCCCAAACCCAAACCTCCGGCACCCCCAGCGATGCGTAGATGTCGAACTTGAGTTCGGAATGAGTCGTGAGATCAATCTCAATGGCAAGATCGGGAGGCGGGTCGACCTTCAGGTCCAGAGTTTCCTTCTGCTGCACTTGTGGAATATGACGCGAGTAATCGCAGTTGTCTGCCTCCAGACCCTTTTCCTTGAGTTCCTGTTGCAGCGTCCAGCGACCGAAACCCATGATGCACGCACCCGAATGCTGTGCCCATGCCAGCAGGATCAGAGAAAGAATGTGGGAAATCCGTTCGTGAAGGTGGCCCGTCGTCGTCAGCAGCAGATCTCCGTGGGCGTAGTGCATGCGGACGCCGTTGTTTCTCGGGTCCTCACGAAAGTCGCGGTACTGCTCCCACGTCACTCCGTGTAGCACGTTAACGTCGTTCTGTCGCCGGAGCGTGGCCGGAGCCGGCGCGTCGGCGGATTGGAGTACGGCGGTGCTCATCATTCGTCCTCCGCTCACAACAATGTCGGCTCAAAACAGTTCGTGAATCTCGCGATGGCCGGAGTCGGCCAGCGGAAAGGGGCGGCCGCCGGGACCGGGCAGCATGGTCTCGATGTCGAAGCCCAGGCTGTGAAAAATCGTGGCCAGCACGTCGCTTGGTTCGACGGGCCGCTCGGCAGGGACGCCGCCGACCGGGTCGCTCGCTCCAACAACGCGCCCCCCCTGCACGCCGCCACCGGCGTAGTACGTCGTGAAGCACTGCGGCCAGTGGTCGCGGCCACCGGCCGGATTGACGCGGGGCGTCCGTCCGAACTCCTGGAGGTTGCACACCAGCGTGTCGCCCAGCATGCCCCGGTCGGACAGGTCCTCGATCAACGCTGTGTACGCCTGGTCGTACATCGGGCAGACGATGTCCCGCATGCCTGCGATTGACGTGAACGGCTTCGAGCCGTGAATGTCCCACGTGATTTCATCGAACACGGTCAGAAACGTGTTGATGGTGATGAACCGCACGCCGTTCTCGATCAGTTTTCTGGCGAGCAGGCAGCACTGGCCGAAGCGGTTCATGCCGTACCGCTCCCGGACTTTTTGCGGCTCCTTCGTGAGGTCGAACGCATCCCGGGCCTGGGAACTGGTCATCATGCGGAACGCCGCCTGAAAGTTGTCGTTCAGCAGAGCCGCGTTCTCGGTCGCCTCGAAGGTCTTCACCGCGTCGTCGACGATCTCCCGCATCTTGCGGCGGCGTTCAAGGCGGACGGTGCTGATCTCAGCCGGCGGCAATAGGTCGGGAACCTTGAAGTCCGGCTTCGACGGGTCCGCCATGAGTGCGAACGGATCGTACGCCTTGCCGAGGAATCCGCCCGCCTGGCCGTTCGGCAGGTTCCCGCCCCCGCGGCCCATTGTTTCGGGCAGCACCACAAACGGCGGCAGGTCGGTCTTGCGGCCGCGCAGATAGCTCGTAACCGCCCCAGCATGGGGAGTGTTGACGCCGCCGGTGAATTTGCGGCCTGTTTGCATCATCTGCCACCCCGCGTCGTGCACAGCCGCGGACGTGTGGTAGCAGGAGCGGACCAGCGAAAACTTGTCAGCGATTTTCGCGTGCCTCGGCAGAATTTCCGAGAGCTGAATCCCCGGCACGTTCGTGTCGACCGGCTGAAACGGTCCCCGGACTTCGGCCGCCGCTTCGGGCTTCATGTCCCACAGGTCGAGTTGGCTTGGAGCGCCCAAGTTAAAAATCATGATGCACGCGCGGTCGTCATGCCCCGGTTTGACGACGCCCGCTTCCTTCGCCGCCAGGTAGCGCGGCAACGTCAGCCCGACGCCGCCCAGCGCCCCCACCTGCAGGAAGTCCCGCCGGGTGACTCCATCACACGTATGGGCATGGCCTCGGCCAGTAAACGTCAGCATGGGGAGTCTCCGTCAGTCACAGTCGTTGCGGAAGGGACAGCGAAATTGGTTGCACCGCTATTATCGCATGAACGACCGGGGGACCGTCAAGCGGCAGGCAGATCCGGTTCGTCTTACGGCCTGTCCCCTGCTGGCCGACACCGCCCTGTTCGCCGTCGGTGTTGTCTGTCGGTGCGGGGCGGGATCAGGCCGTCGGCGCGGCCGAGATTGTGGGGCTCGTCGGCGCACCCTCCGCGGACGACTGCCGTTGGGGCGTGCCGTGTCGGAGGAGCCACGTGACGAGCAAAGCCGCACCGACGGAGCAAATCGCCAGCAGTGGCCAGTCGTAGTGGACGACCGTCTGCTGCTCAATTGTCTCGGTCGACACGAACCGTTGGACGATCGGATGGTTCCACACGTCCGGGTTGATGCGGTTTCGGAAGACTTCCACGCCATTGTAGATCATGTGGAACACGATCCCCGGCAACAGGCTGTTGGAGCGGACGGCGATCAATCCGAGCACCAGTCCCAGCAGAGCCGCGTTGAATACCTGTTGCGGAAACATGTGCATCACACCGAAGGCGACACTCGACAGGATGATCGCCAGTCCGGTCCGTCCGCGGCGTGAGAATCCACTGAGGATGAACCCGCGAAAGGCCAGTTCTTCGCAGATCCCCGGAGCGACGGAGAACGCCAGAAACACGAGCCACCACGGCTGCTGAGGATCGAGCATGGGGGCGATGGCCGATTGGGCCGATTCCGGAAGCGGCGGAAAAAAATGCTCGCCCAGGTAGCCGGACAGCACAACGGTCGGCGGATGCAACAGGGGCGCGAGCGCGGCGGCGACCAAGAGGTATTTCAACGCGGGCCAGTTCAAACGGAATGTCCTCCGCACGCTGGTCGTCAGCATCACGCCCATCATCAAGGCGGGTGTGGCGATGATGGCCAACTGCTGGACCAGCAACAACTGCATCATGCGGACCGGCATCGCCTCCGGCGAAACGCCCACAGTGGATTGGGCCATCATCCGCATGGCCACAAACTGCAGGAGCATGATGGCGACGAAACAAAAGCCCGCTTCCGAGAAGCTGGGGATCGGTTCCTTGTCCCGCAGCAAGTGCTTAACCCACAGCCGCAGTTCGAACTGTTCCGCCTGCCGGAACAGGATGTCTTCTCTTTGGAACTGTTCGATTGCCCACCACAGGCCGAGCACACAATAGCCCACGCTGGTGACCAGCACCGGCAATGCATAGTAGTACAACGACGTGACGTCCGTTTGTGCGAGCAACAGCGCCTTGAGCAGCAGCGCAGGCCCCATCACCGGCAGCACACTATAGAAAGGCGTGATCTCCACCGCCGGTGAAAGACAAAAAACCGTAATTCCCATCGTCACCATCAGCAGCGGGGTCAAGTAGTATTGCCCCTCCTTGCTGCTGCGGGCGAACATCGCCAATCCCAGGCTGAGCGAACTGAACAATGCGGCCAGAGGTACCGCCAGCACAATCACCCACAGCAACGACGTGACCGGCGGGAACGAGGCCGCGCCAAGTTGGGACATCTGTCCCGCACCGGCGATCGACAGCATGTGCTTCCCCGTGAACCCCATGCTGGCCAGATTCAACAAAGCCGTCCCCATGCTGAACAACAGCACCGTCAGAAACTTGCCGATCACGATCTCCGTCCGCGACGCCGGGCTGATCAGCAGGGTCTCCATCGTGCCCCGCTCTTTCTCGCCGGCTCCCAAATCGACCGCCGGATAGAAGGCACCCGTCACCGACATGATGATCAACAACGCCGGGAACAGCTTGCTCCAGACGTTGGCCGCCAACTGCTGCGATTGTGCCAAGTCAATCTGTTCCGGATTGACCGGCTGCGGGAACGACTCCGGCAAATGGGCGGACTCCAGCCGCTGTTTGAGTAACTGGTCCTCCCACTGCCCGACCGCTTCCCGGACCCGCCGATAGGCGATCAGAGATTTTTCGTCCGCGCTGTTCCGCACGATGGGCAGCCGCGGCGGATCGCCGGCTGCCGAGAGATCGCCGGCGGCCAGTTTCTCGTTGATCTCCGCAATGTGCTCTTTCAGTCCGCGCGGCACGACGATCAGGACCTGAATCCCTTCCGCCGTCATCGCCTCATCGATCTTCGCCTTGAGCGCCTTCACTTGCTCATCGAACGTGTTCGCTTCGCCCTCGTCGCCCTCCGCTCGTGCGGTCTCCGCCTCCTGCTTGAGCCGGACGATTTCGTCGAGTTGTTCCTGCATCCGTGCAGCCGCGCGAATGAGGCCATCTTTGGTGGCAAGAGCGTCATCCGGATTTCTGTCGGTTTCGCCAGTGTCCGTTTCGTCGTTGTCGACGACAACACGCAACTTGTCCGCATCATCGGGGAACTCAAAATACCTTTTGAGAAAATGGCCCTGCTCGACTAACGGCGGCTCGGGAAGGTCGTCCGCGCCGACAATCACGACGGTCCGCGCCTGTTCGGAGAACAGTAACTGCATTTGCAGCATGCCCATTCCGAGTGCGGGGTACAGCAACAACGGCAGCACCGCCACCATGAACAGCGTCCGCCGATCACGAAGCTGATCACGCACTTCCCGCAGGAAAATCAGTTTGACGTTGTTCCAGTTCACGGTGTTGATTAGTTGATTAGTTGATTAGTTGAGTGGGTGAGTCACCCAAGCCCACGGACTGCGCCCCGTGGGGACGACCGTTCACACGCCTTCGGCAATCCCCACGCCTCCTTGGATCAGTTCCTCGTCGTGGCGGCGAATGAGCTCAAAAAACAGTTCCTCCATGTCTGGCTGCTGGTGCCGCGCCTCCAATTCCTCGACCGTGCCGCTGTCCAGAATCCGGCCCTTATGAATCACCGCCACACGGTCACACAGCTTTTCCACTTCTCGCATGATATGCGTTGAGAAGATGATGCATTTGCCTTTTTCGCGGAGGTAGTCGATCGCCAGCAGCACGGCCCTCGCCACCAGCACATCAAGCCCCGATGTCGGCTCGTCGAAAATCAGTACCGGCGGGTCATGCACGATGGTGCGGGCAATGGAGACCTTCTGCTTCATCCCGGTCGACATCTTCGAGCCGAGCAGGTCGCGAATCTCATTCATTTGCAGTGTGTTGAAGATCTCCTCCAACCGCGCCTGCAACGTCGCTTCATCGATGCCGTAGAGCCGGCCGTAATACTCGACCATCTCCCAGGCGGTCATGCGGTCGTAGATGCCCGTGTTGCCCGACATGAACCCGATGTTGGCCCGCACTTTCTCGGGGTGTTCGGCGACGTCGTACCCCGCAATCACCGCCCGCCCGGACGTCGGTTTGAGCACCGTGCTCAAGATCCTCAGACAGGTCGTCTTCCCCGCTCCGTTGGGCCCCAGCAGCCCGTAGATCTCTCCCGAATGAACCTCGAAGGAGACATGGTCGACCGCCAGCACCGGACCTCGCCGGAGGTCCTCAAAGGCTTTGGTGAGATCGGTGACTTCGATCATCGGCAGAGGACTCGGAGACGGAACAGGAGACGACGGAACGGGAGGGGCAGCATCACTCATCGTGTGGGCATCCTAACTCTTACCGCGCCCAGGGGCGACGCCAATCCGATCCTCCCCGGGACGTCGCGATTCGCCGGGCCGAACGACCACATGGCTCACCCGCCGCCGCAATCGTTACAGGTGGACCAACAGGAACACGGGGGCGCACCGTGCGGCTTTGTTAAGTCTTCGAAAACCGTTTCCGAACATCATCCGAGCGGCTCAGCGTTCGGAAGCCCCCGCCCCCGCCAAGACAGACGGCAGCAACCGAGTATTCCAAGCAAGACGGGATTCACCGCAGCGGTCGCGGAGGAACGCAGAGGAATACTCCTGAGATCCCTGGCGTTCGCGACTTCCAGGAGTCGTGCCACAGATCGCCGAGCCGCAACAGTGACAGGTCGTCGATTTCATCAGGAAGTAATCTACACGTGGCTTTCTCAACAAGCTTCTCTGCGACCTCCGCGACCTCCGCGGTGAGATTCTTTCCATCGTGATCCTTCCACGCGATTCTGTCCTACAGCCGTGTGGCTTCAGACGGTTGTCTCGTGACAGAAAAACCGGTTTCTTGAAACGACATCCACTTCAATCCGCGGAGCCGTACTGAAAGCGGATGATCTGCTGCGATGTCTCCACCTCGGCCCGGCTACGCTGCATGTCGGACCGGACGGCATGATAGATATACACACGCTGATTCCGGAGTTGCTCGTACAGCAGTTCGCCCGTGCGTCGGTCGAAACACTGCAGTACGCCCGCTGCGGTATCGCGTTCCGGGTCCTGTATCATGTAACTGGTCACCAGCAGCGGGACGTGTCGCGGTTGGTCCAGGATGAGGCCGACGTTCGCCAGTTCATGCTGCCAGATGTGTCGGCCCGTGCTGCGCCCGATGGCGTGCATCCAACCGTTCACCGAGGGGCGGCGAACACCTCCTCGGATTTGATTCGCTCCCAGCAAACGGCGGTCGTCCAGCCGGCCGGAGGCGACGACGAACGCCGTTTCCGCATCCGTCAACACGAAGAGATTCGTAATCTCGTTCGGGACGCTCACCCGATGTGTTGCAACCTCGCTTCCAGACTCCCAATCCCACAATGTGAACGCCCCGTCGGCAGCCAGATTCCCCAGCTGCGAGACGTCGATCGCGAACACCCAACTGTCCGGGCGCACACTCTGCGACCACAACACGCGACCGTTACTCAGATCGACCATTGTGGCGGCCGCTTGTTCCGGAACGGCACCGTCCTGCAAACGCGGTTCATCTCCCGGCGGTCGCGGAGGATGCGAATGCCACACCGCGAGTGTTCCCCGAACAGCGACGATGTGCGAGAAGACGGCCTGCGAGAAGACGGCGTGCGAAGAGGGAGTTCGCGAAGAGAGGGCGAGCGGTTGTTCCCGTGCCGGCAGTTTGTCGTGCCAGTCCCATTCGGCGGCAGTCGCTCCGTCAAGGCTGCGCAGAACGAGGACCGAGGGCGAGTCGTCGCGAAGCAGCACGATGTGGTCATCGTCTCCCACACAGTAGGTTCCCAGCGGCAGACCGGACCGGCACCAGATTTCCCGCCCGGTCATCGGATCGAGCGCCACCAGGTTTCCCCGCTGTTGATAGCAGAGATACGTCAACCGCACCGGACCGACCACACCCACCGGGCGTGAAAACTTGTCGGCCAGACGGGGGATCGAGTCGTCCCAGAGCGGCCGGGGAGTTTCGTTTGCTTCGGTCAGCGCGACGGCGTATGGCGGACGTTTGCCCACGAGGGAATTTGTCTCGCCTTTCGCCGGCCACAAGGGAGACGTCGGCAGCGGGCCGCCGGCATCCGGCAGCCAAAACCCACACAGGTCTGTCCCCACACGTAAACAGAGTAGCGGACCGCTGGCCCAGGCGTGAAGGAGCTTCCCCTGCAATTGCCCGCCGTCGCGAGAGCGAGGCAGCGTCATGGTGACCGGCTCGGCGAGATCCGCCCGCTGAAACCACAGGTTCTGCTCCTGCCGGTCGACCTGGACGGTGACATGCTCCCACGGACTGTCCGCCGTCACGGTCAGTGGCACGTTGACCACATACAGGTTCCCGCCGCGCGCCACGTGTTCCGAAACCGCTGGCGGTCCCTCCGGCCAAATCGGCGCCCCGGCCGCGAGCTGCCCCCGCGGAGCCGGCCCGTCCCCCACAGTGCCGTCCCCCACAGTGCCGTCCGCCGCACCGTCCGAATCGCTTGCGTGATCGAGACCGGTCTTATTCTCGGTCAGCATGCTTACGAACGGTTGTCGAATCTTCGGGTCATCGCTCACCGCCTCGGCGAAGCTGCGCTCCAGCCAATGGTCCAGACGGACGGACCGCCACGGATCATCGATCGTCACAAACAGGCGATCGGTCGGCTGCTGTTTCAGCCGCTGCCACGTTGACTTCACCAACGCCCGCGCGGCTTGCCTCTCCGTCTCCGCCGATTCCCCGCCCGGCTCGTCGGCAAGCAAGGCCTCTGCCAGTTGTGTGATCAACGCGGCAGCACGTTGATCTGAGGGACGCATCAGCCGCGTCAGTCGCCGGGCTGTGCCGAATAGCGATTCGGCTGCTCCGAGCGACGGGCGGACGAGACTCGCAATCTGTATTACGCGCTGCCGATCGGCGAATCGCTGAGCCTTTGCAGTGAGGGCCCACCATGCGGCGTATCGGGGATCGGTTGTTTCGCCGTCGTTGCCGGTCTCAGTGTCGTTGGCGGTCGTTGCGAGAGCGCGTTCCGGCTGCCGATCACGCCCAGTATCAGTCCCGTCGCCGGTGCCGCCGATGGCGACCAACCGGTCGAACGACTGCAAGACCACTGCATCGCCGGCTACCACCAAATTGTGCATCGTCACCGGTCGCAGTTTGGGGGGCAGGCCCCGCACGATGGGGAACTTCCGGCCCCGCAGGACGACGTGAGGCGAACCGTCCCGCTTCGGTTCGGCCAGCACAGTCCGGCCATCGTCTGTCCGCACGTGCTGCAGGCCGCCGGACTCGGTCGGGAACACATACCCGGTCGCGGTGAGGAGCCCGGTCCCGGCCGGCCGTTCGATGTTAGCGGTCCAGACCACTCGTCCGTCGTCCGCTGCGCGGGCCGTCGCCCGGTTCGCTCCCACAACGAGAACCTGTTCGTCATCGAGGCCTGCTGCGAACAACCCTCGGTCACGGTCGTGCGTCCACAGAAGACGGCCGGTCCGGGCGTCGAATGCGAACAGCCGGTCGGAATCCGGCGACGCGAAAATGACCCGGCCCCGGCTGACGTGCAGGAAGACTTCGTGCCATCGTTCGCGGGTCGGCATGTGTGTGGCATGGGTCGTGTCCGGTCGCATGCGATCTTCGGTCCGGGCCGCACGGGGCAGATCGTCCCGCGGATAGCGGTGTGCCCAAAGCAACCGCTGTGTCCGAAGATCAACACATGCCAAACAGCCCGCCGCTGTCGGGCAGTACGCTCTGCCCCCATCAAGGGTGACCGGGCACGCCGTGCCGTGACGCGGCTTGTCCCCCTCCAAAGCCCGCAGCGCCCGTCCGAGCGGAACTGACCAACCGAACAAACCGTCCGCAGCGTCAATCGCAAATAGCGAAACCGTTCCCGCCTTCTGTCCGACAACGAGACGCCAATGCCCAAACGGCTGCGGCGGCCCCATGAAGAACACATCCTTCAGTTCCGGGTCTGATGCAGACTTCACCCGGTTCGTTTCAGAATCCTTCGAACGTTCCCGCACGGACAATACGGGCCGTTGCGGCAATCTCACCTCGGCTCCGGCTGTCCACAACAGCCGGCCGTCCTCAGCCGACAAGGCGACAAGCATGTTCTCCGCCGGCGACGCAGCGGGGATCACCGCGAACACCCGCGTCCCGTCGGTCGAAAGCAAGTCCGTCAATGACGACCGCACGAGCCGCTCAAGAAACAGAGCCGTTGACGAACTGCGGCGCATGGCATTGTCAAAGCTCCTCTGTTCACCGATCAGATTCGAGACATGCGTCGACACGGGTCGCTCCCACAAGCGGGCACCGGTCGCAACATCGATCGCGACGATACGCCCCAATTGCCGCGCATAGGCAATCCCCTCGTGGACCACTGGCCTTGCCGACATCAACGGCAGGATGCCCTGCACATCCAGCTCCGAAAGGGAGGCGGCAATTTCCCGGTGCGCGTCCGGCCCTATCCGGACGTCCGCTTGCCATCGGACGCGCATCAGCGACTCCGGTGCCCGGGAGACGCCTTCAGCCCCCGTGCCGAGAGCGGTCGGGGCGGACTCCTGGCCCAACCGGCTCACCATCGCTGCGAAAGGCTCCGCGGAATTGGGGCCGCGAATTCGTGCCCCTGGTTCGCCGTCCTCACGCCACCACCGGAGAGCCGCGTCGGCGTCTCCCCGATCGATTGCAAGCGCTGTCAGATGCAGCGCAGCCGCGCGGCCCGCCGCCGTGTGCCGAAAACGTCGGGCCACGCGACGGACCGCCTCAGAGTCGTCCGCCTGAAGCGCCTGCCGCAGATCGGATTCCGCCAGCCGCCCGAACAGCCGCTCGTAGGTTTCCCGCCACTCGGCAGGACCGTTACGCAATACCAAAGTGGCGGCATCCTCCGCGTTCCGCGACACGCCGGCGGCCAACACGAGCGAATCCCCTTCCCGGTCGAACAGTTGCTGCAGCCGCCGCAACCCCGCGGCGATCCGTCCGGCTCGCAGGTCTCTTCGTGCGGACAGTAAGGCCCGTTCGGCGGACCGGTCCTGTGCGTTCGCCAGAGAGCCGGAAAGGTTGCCGACCGACGCATCGGGCAATTCGCCGTTCGACGCATCGTCGGTCGAAACACCGTCGGCTGCCGGGCGATCCGCGGACATCGGGCCGTCCGCAGCTTCGGCGCAACTCCCGATAACAAACGCCAAAACCATCGGCCCCGCGAACGGCAGCAACCCTCGCCGTTGAACAAAGGTTCGCATGGTCATCGGGCCTTCGAGTTATCACGGGAAATGCGAGGACGATCAAGCACCCAGGTCTCGCCGCAGATCGGACAGTTCGTCGCTGAGCTGAGTGACTTGCTCCCGCAGCGATTCCATCTCCTCGCGAGTTTCGCGCAACCCCTCGCGCAGGTCGGCACATTCGCGGACGAGCGCCGACACCTGAGCATCGCTGACAGACGGCACCGCCGCCGCAACATCGGGCACGGCTGAAGCAGTCTCCTCACGATGGGCCTGCTGGCGTTCGGGGGACGCCGCACGTTCCGGAGCCGCCGTGCCACCTTGTGAGGGCGTCGCATTTTGTGGCGGCGTCACGGCGACACCAAACACGGGCGGCTCATGCGGTTCGTATAAGGTATGGGCTACGTCGATCCCGCGCCGTTCCAGCGGACCGCTGGACTGCACATACCCTTGACGGGCCAACTCCCGCAGGTCGGCTCGCAACTCGTCGAGACTCGCGATGGGGGCCATGCGGCTCGCACGGGATCGCAGTTCACCGGTTTGTTGGCAGCCGCGGAGCAGCAGTTCCGTGATGATCGCCAGTTGCGTTTCGGTGAATGGGTATCGTTGCCGCATGAAGTGCCGGTACCGCTCCGTGCGGCCCGACTCCGTATGCACAACCGCCACCAGTCCGAGTTTCCGCAACTCGTCCATCGTCTCCTCGACGGTGTCTTCGCTGTAATGGGTGATGGGGCTGCGATTGCTCTTTTGATTGCAACCGGTTGTCGCCGCCTTGAGCGTGAGCGGGTAATACTCCGGCGTGGTGAACCCTTTCTCGACCAACACGCCCAACACGCGCCGCTGTGTTTTGGACAATTGTCGGACAGTGGGCTTCTCGGTGTCGGCAGCAACAGCTTGCGGGGCAGTCTCCATGGGTGACGTTCTTCTCCGTTGTCTGATGGTTGGATTGGCCCGTCGGTACGTTGAATCGTGAGTCCGCCGAATCAGCAGATGTCCCGTTCGCGCGGGTCTTCGATCACGAACTGAAAATCTGCGTCATCACGGAGCCGGTCGAAGTCGGTCTCCTCCGGGATCAGCCGCCGCAGTTCGGGTGACATGCGGAGCGCACGCCCCAACCACGACAACGCTTGTCTCTTTTCGCCGGCCAGTGAAAAGTAACAGGCGATGTTGTACAGCACGATCGGTTCGCGGGGACAGGCCCGATAGGCCCGCAGCATGGTTTCGATCGCGTCGGGCAGCCGGTCGGTGCGCTTCTGGCACCACGCGATCCCCAGCAGTGTGCTCACATCGTCCGGTTCCAGCCGGTCCGCCTGCTCAAAAGCGTCCAGCGCCTCGACGTGCTGTCGCCGGGACCGGTAGGCCTCACCCCGCAGCCGATGCCATTCGGCCGATGTCGCCCCGCACCCCCGCAATGCCGACAACTCCCGCAGCGCCTGCTGCGGCATCTCCAGCAACAGATAACCCTCCACCGTCTCCAACCCGCGCTGGAAAGCCGCACGCTGAACGGAATGAGCTGTCGTTTCAACCATGACGCATCGACCATGACGCAGTGCCGAGGTGGGGAGAAACGCGAATAGGGGCACGAACCGGGCCGCCCAATCGCCGCCTGTCTATTATAGAGGTGTTCCGTGCAGATCAAACTCCTCACGACCGAAACTGGGGCGTCTGGATGTATCCGTTCGATGGTGGTGCTCGCTCATTTCAGGGTGGCTGGGGCGCCGTTGAGGTCGCGGAAACGTGTCCTGAGTCCGAACACTGGGGGCCGTCACGTGGCTCGTTCACCGTCCACAGCCCCAGAGTTCCGAGCGGCCGGCCAGTCATCGATTTCAGATCGCCCCAGATGGGTATGCAAGGCCCGTTGCTCACTAAGTCTTTAGACTTCGGTTTTGGACAACCGATCCGAGGTCTTCGAAAAGGAGCAACGAGCATGTTGAGCGGAACGCGTTTTGTGGGGGTGGATGATCACCGGCAATCCGTACAGGTGTGCGTGATGGATGCGAACGGACAGACCTTGGCCAATCGCAGTGTCGGGAATC